>NZ_JBHWUW010000006.1:141297-251720 GCF_042737245.1 Streptomyces sp. NPDC060002 | reverse complement strand
GGCAACGGTATGCAGACGGCACCCCGCCCGACGGTCTACACGCCCTGAGCGATCGAGGGGTGGGGGGCCCCGCCGCCCCCGCCCCCGCCCCACCCCGGCCGCCGCCGCGAGCACCGGCACAAACACCGGCACTGCCCGTCAGGCACCACCCCGCACGCCGCCTGGGAGCGGCTGGACCGCCGTCACGGCGGCCGCGACAACGGTCCGGCACGTCGCCGAGTGACCACCACACGGCCGACCGCCACGCAGGCCCCCACCCGCGCCCGTGCGACGCCCAGCCGCCCGCCGCCAGCACCGACACGAGCACCGGCGAAGCCGGTCCGCCATGGCCCCCTACGCCGCCTCCACGCCGGAACGTTTCCTCCGGGGGCCGCCCGTCGGCGTCAGACTCCCGCCGCCGTGGCGCCCGCCTCCGCCCCGGCCTCCGTGCTCGCCGACAGCGCTGCCGCCGCCGCTCCCACCAGGCCCGCGTCCGTGCCCATCTGTGCGGGCGTGACGGTCAGGCGCTGGACGAAGGAGAGGGTGGCGTAGTCGCGGAGCGCCCGGCGCAGGGGGGCGAAGAGCACCTCGCCCGCCTTGCCCACGCCCCCGCCGACCACCGCGATGTCGATCTCGACGAGGGTCGCCGTGGCCGCGATTCCGGCGGCCAGTGCCTGGGCGGCCCGTTCGAAGGAGGCCACGGCGACCGGGTCGCCCGCGCGGGCGGCGGCGGCCACCGCGGCCGCGGAGGCGTCGCCGTCGGGGCCGGGCAGCCAGCCGTTCTCCAGGGCCCGCCGGGCGATGTTGGGGCCGCTGGCGATGCGTTCCACGCAGCCGCGCGCGCCGCACGGGCACAGGTCGCCGTCGAGTTCGACGCTGATGTGGCCGATGTGTCCGGCGTTGCCGGTGGGGCCGGGGTGCAGCCGGCCGCCCAGGACCAGGCCGCCGCCGACGCCGGTGGAGACCACCATGCACAGCGCGTTGTCGTGCCCGCGGGCGGCGCCCTGCCAGTGTTCGGCCGCCGTGATCGCCACGCCGTCGCCGATGAGCTCGACCGGGAGGTTCCCCGTGACCGCCCGGACCCGGTCGACCAGCGGGAAGTCGCGCCAGCCGGGCACGTTCACCGGGCTGACCGTGCCCGCCGAGGCGTCCACCGGGCCCGCGCTGCCGATGCCGACGGCCCGGACGCGCCCCCACAGCGGAGACGCGGTCAGCTCGGCCAGCGCCTCCTCGGCGGCCCGCATCACGGTGTCGCCGTTCTCCTGGGCGGGCGTGGGGCGCTGCGCGCGGGCCAGGATCGTGCCGTCGCCGTCCACCAGCGCTCCGGCGATCTTGGTGCCGCCGATGTCGAGCGCGGCCACGAGGTCGGTGTACATCAGTCTGGTTTCTCCCGGTCCACCATGGAAGGGGCTGGCCGGTCCAGCGGTTGGGGGACGCGGGCCGGAGTTTGCGGTGGACAGTGTCTCCCGCATCTGACAACGTTGTCCAGGCTCTATGCTCGACGCCACATCCTCATACAAACCCTGGGACCCACGCATCCCCGTGCGCAACATCTTGTGGACGGCGTGCCTGGCCGACCTCCCGTGGACGACAGGACAGGACACAGCATCGTGCCCGAGACGCAGCGCCGGCCCGAGAGCCGTTACGGCAACCGTCCCACCATGAAGGACGTCGCCGCTCGCGCCGGAGTCGGCCTCAAGACGGTCTCGCGCGTGGTGAACGGCGAGCCGGGCGTCACGCCCGAGACGGAACGCCGTGTCCAGGAGGCCATCGACGCGCTCGGTTTCCGCCGCAACGACAGCGCCCGGGTGCTGCGCAAGGGGAGCACGGCCAGTATCGGCCTGGTCCTGGAGGATCTCGCCGACCCGTTCTACGGGCCGCTCAGCCGCGCGGTGGAGGAGGTGGCCCGCGCCCACGGCGCACTGCTCATCAACGGCTCCAGCGCCGAGGACCCGGACCGGGAGCAGGAGCTGGCGCTGGCGCTGTGCGCGCGCCGGGTGGACGGTCTGGTGGTGATCCCGGCCGGTGACGACCACCGGTACCTGGAGCCCGAGATCAAGGCGGGCGTCGCCACGGTGTTCGTGGACCGGCCGGCCGGGCAGATCGACGCCGACTGCGTCCTGTCGGACAACTTCGGCGGCGCCCACGAGGGCGTGACCCATCTGGTGGCGCACGGGCACCGCCGGATCGGCTTCATCGGCGACATGCCCCGTATCCACACCGCCGCAGAACGTCTGCGCGGCTACCGGACGGCGATGGAGGACGCGGGCATACCGGTCGAGGACGCCTGGATGTCGCTGGGCGCCACCGATCCGCTGCGGGTGCGCCGCGCGGCCGAGGAGATGCTGTCCGGACCCGCGCCGGTCACGGCGGTCTTCTCGGGCAACAACCGGGTGACGGTCACCGTGATCCGGGTGCTCGCCGAGCGGAGCCGCCCGGTCGCCCTGGTGGCCTTCGACGACCTGGAGCTCGCCGACCTGCTCCAGCCGGGGGTCACCGTGATCGCCCAGGACGCGGCCACGCTCGGCCGGACCGCAGCGGAGCGCCTGTTCGGGCAGCTGGACGGCACTCTGATCACCCCCGAGCGCATCGAACTGCCGACCCGGCTCGTCACGCGCGGCTCGGGCGAGCTGCCGCCGGCCGACTGAGACGCCCATGGACGCCCGCGACGAGCACCGCACCCTTCGGGCACTTGGCCTGGCCGACGCGCCGCGCGACCACCCGCTGAGCTATCCCGGCGCCTGGCCGGCCGCGTCCGGACTGCTCCGCGGGGACGAGCTGCTGCCGCTGGACCGGCTGACGCATCCCGGCCGCACTCCGGTCGTGGCCGTCGGCTCCAATGCCAGCCCCGCCCAACTGCGGGACAAGATGGCCGAGTTCGCGGTCACCTCACCCGTCCCCATGGTGAAGGCCCGGGTCACGGGCATCGACATCGGCGTCTCGGCGCATGTCAGCCGCCTCGGCTATGTGTCCGCGTCCCCGGTCGACGCCCCCGCCGTCACAAGGGAGTTGTTCGTCATCTGGCTCGACCCGGAACAACTCGCCCTGATCGACGCGACAGAGCCGAACTACGACCGGGTCCTGCTGCCCGCGCCGGGAATCCGGGTCGAGCTGGAGAACGGCGAGGTCCTCCTCGATGCGTTCGCGTACGTGAACCATCACGGAGTGCTGCACAACGGCGACGGGGTTCCGCGCAGGCATCCAGGACAGCGTGCCCTGATCACCGAACTCCTCACGCGGTCACCGGCGTTGCGGCAGCTGTTCGGGACGACACCGGAGGAGTTCTGTGCCCGCGCACGGGCCGACGCACGGCTGTGCGAGGAAGGCACCCGCCTGTTCGCGGAAGAGAAGTTGGCGATCGCGTCCGGCCTGGAACACCTGCGCGTCCGTTAAAGTGATCGAACGGCATCGCGTGTCGGTCACCGGCCGGGTGAGGCATGGAGGTGCCCGTGAGTTTGCCTTACGGAGGCATTCCACACATGTCAGTCGAGTTGAACCACACCATCATCCACTCCCGTGACAACCGGGAGTCCGCCGAGTTCCTCGCTCACGTCCTGGGACTCGAAGTGGGCCCCGAGTGGGGTCCGTTCGTCCCGGTGAACACCAGCAACGGCGTCACCCTGGACTTCGCCGCCATCCCGGTGGAGTCGATCGTCATGCAGCACTACGCGTTCCTCGTCTCGGACGAGGAGTTCGACGCGGCCTTCGAGCGGATCCAGCGGGCGGGGATCACGTACTTCGCCGATCCGCACGGCAAGCAGCCGGGTGAGATCAACCATCACCACGGCGGCCGGGGCGTGTACTTCATGGATCCGGCCGGGCACGGCATGGAGATCATCACGCGTCCGTACGAGCTCCCGCAGCAGTAGTCACCGCTGAACAGAGGCCGGCGGGGCAGGGGTTGCGCGGTGTCGTCGAGCGGTTCCGGTCCTCGGCGAGGACGCCCTGTTCCTCCGGCCGGCCCGCCGGCCGGAGGAGCCCCCGAGGCCACCCCGCGCCGGCCGCAGCCGCTACTGCTACTGCCCGGAGACCGTCAGATCGCCTCGGCGCGGCGTCGCGAAGCCCTCCAGGGCCGCCCTGGTGAGCCCGGTCGCGTCGGTCACCTCGGCGAGGTCGAGGGCGCCGCAGTCCAGGCCGCGCAGCAGGTAGCCGCTGAGGGCCTTGGCGGTCGCGGGCTCGTCCATCACATCACCGCCGGCCCGGTTGGCGTACCGCGAAAGCCGCTCGGCGGCCTGGGCGAAGCCCTCCCGGTAGAAGGCGAAGACGGCCGCGTAGCGGGTGGGGATGTGGCCGGGGTGCATGTCCCATCCCTGGTAGTAGGCGCGGGACAGGGCGCGGCGGGTGAGGCCGTAGTGCAGCCGCCAGGCGGCGTGGACCTGCTCGGTCGGGCCGACCGGCAGCACGTTCGTGGAGCCGTCCGAGACGCGCACCCCGGTGCCGGCCGCCGCTACCTGCATGACCGCCTTGGCGTGGTCGGCGGCGGGGTGGTCGCCGGCCTGGTAGGCGGCGGAGACACCGAGGCAGGCGCTGTAGTCGAAGGTGCCGTAGTGCAGACCGGTGGCGCGGCCCCGGGCCGCCTGGATCATGCGGGCGACCGTCGCGGTGCCGTCGGTGGCGAGAATGGACTGGCTGGTCTCGATCTGGATCTCGAAGCCGAGCCGTCCGGCGTCGAGGCCCCGCGCCCGCTCGAAGGCCTCCAGGAGCCGGACCATCGCGGTGACCTGCTCCGGATACGTCACCTTGGGGAGGGTCAGGACCAGGCCGTCGGGAAGGCCGCCGTTCTCCATCAGGCCGGTGAGGAAGATGTCGAGGGTGCGGATGCCCCGGTCGCGTACCGCGGCCTCCATGCACTTCATGCGGATGCCCATGTACGGGGCCGCGGTGCCCTTGGCGCCCGCCTCCGCGATCAGCCGGGCCGCGCGGGCGGCCGCCTCATCCTCCTCGGCGTCCGGGCGGGGGCCGTAGCCGTCCTCGAAGTCGACGCGCAGGTCCTCGATGGGTTCGCGCTCCAGCTTGGCCCGCACGCGCCCGTACACGGGCTCGGCGAGATCCTGGGAGAGACCGAGGCAGGCGGCGAAGGAGGCCGCGTCCGGGGCGTGCTCGTCGAGGGCGGCGAGGGCCCGGTCGCCCCAGGAGCGGATGGTGTCGGCGTCGAAGGCGTCGCCGGGGACGTAGACGGTGTGGACGGGCTGGCGGGTGCCGGGGTCGCCGGGGTAGCGGCGGTCGAGTTCGGCGTCGACCGGGACGAGGGAGGCGCTGATCTCCTCGCTGACGGCGCCCGCGAGGCTCGTCGCGACCGTCTCCTGCTGGCCCTGACCCATTCCACACCCTCCGATTTTTCCGCTGTACGGAATCAACAATCCGTAGAGCGAAGCTATCCGTGCAGCTTCCGGCAGGTCAACACCCTGTCCACGGCTTGCCCCTCGCGTTCACCGCCGCATCCACGCCCTCTTCCGTACAAGGGTTCACACCTTCATCCTGGCTCACGAGACAAAGGGGAACACATGACGAGCAGCAGTCGGCCGACTCGCCGGGCGGGGCTGAGAACCGTGGTGGCCGCCGTGGCCGCCGTCCCCCTGCTCGGTACGGTGCGGGCCTCGGCCGCACGGCACGAGAGCCGGCCGCACGGGACGCTCCGGCCGGCGTCCGTGCCGCCGCTGGAGGTCATGACGTACAACCTCCGTTTCGCGTCCGCCGAGGAGCCCAACAGCTGGGCGGTGCGCCGACCGGTCATGCGCGCGCTGCTGCGCCGGGCCGCCCCGCACGTCATCGGCACCCAGGAGGGCCGGCCGCAGCAGTTGCGGGACATCGCGGCCGACCTGGGGAAGCGGTACGAGTGGATCGGCACCAGCCGCGGAGCCGTCGACGACGAGGCGATGGCCGTCTTCTACGACACCCGTCGGCTCGCCCCGGCCGAGCACGCGCACTTCTGGCTCTCCGACACGCCCGAGGTACGCGGCTCCAACACCTGGGGCGCGGCCCATCCCCGCATGGTCACCTGGGTCCGCTTCCGTGATCTGCGGGCGGTGGGGCGGGAGTTCTGCGTCCTCAACACCCATCTCGACAACGCCGGCCAGTACGCGCGCGAGCGCTCCGCCGCCCTGATCGCGGCGCGGATCGCCGGGTTCGACCGCTCCCTGCCCCTGCTGCTGACCGGCGACTTCAACGCCGTCGCGCACGTCAATCCGGTCTACGACACCCTGCTGGCCGCCGGGCTGGTCGACACCTGGGACGCGGCACGCTCGCGTGGCGGGGCGTATGCCACGTTCCACGGGTACAAGCCGCTCACGCCGAACGGGGACCGCATCGACTGGATCCTGGCGACGCCCGGGTTCAGGGTCCACCGGGAGTGGACCGACACCTTCGCCCTGAACGGCCAGTACCCGAGCGATCATCTGCCGGTACAGGCGTCCCTGAGCCCGGAATGAGCCGAGGCCCCCGTGACCTGGCCTTAGGTTCTAGTGATCGTCGCAACACCCCAGCTCAAGGGGTGCGATGTTCGAGATCCGCCAGGCCCGGACGGTGGCTCAGGGCCGCAGGAAGCTGACCCGTGAGCGGGAGGAATACTTCCGGCTCGTGCAGCAGGGCGTGAGTTACACGGAGGCGGCCAAGGCCGTCGGCATCAACCTCCGTACGGGAAAGCGATGGCGTAACGGCCGGAACCCCTCCGGTCGGCAGAAGGCGGCAGCACCGGCCAGACCGGTTCTGCCGCCTTCTGGTGTGTCCCGGTACCTGCGGGAAGCCGACCGGATCTACATCGCCGACCGGCTCCTCGAGAAGGCGACAATCCGCGCGATCGCCGCCGAACTGCGCCGCAGTCCCTCCACCGTCAGCCGGGAGATCCGCCGCAACCGGCACCCCGTCAACGGCCAGTACCGTCCCTTCGCCGCGCAGGCCCGCGCGGATGACCGCCGTCCCCGCCCCAAGCCCCGGAAGATCAGCCAGGACCCGGAGTTGCGGGCCGCCGTCCAGGCGGGTCTTGACGAGCGGTGGAGCCCGGAACAGATCTGTCACGCTCTGCGCAGACAGTTCCCCGACCGGCCGGAGATGCACGTGGTCCACGAAACCGTCTACCAGGCGCTCTACGTGCAAGGACGCGGAGCACTGCGCCGGGAGCTGGCCGGCGCCCTGCGCACCGGACGCGCCCGCCGCAAGCCCCACCGCCAGGCCAACTGCCGACAGCCACGCTTTGCCGATCCCATGGTGATGATCAGCGACCGCCCGGCCGAGGCGGACGACCGGGCCGTGCCCGGCCACTGGGAAGGCGACCTCATCATCGGCAAGAACAGCGGCTCGGCGATCGGCACCCTCGTCGAACGCAGCACCCGCTACGTGATGCTCCTCCACCTGCCCACTGACCACACCGCGGCCAGTGTCCGAGACGCACTGACGGATGCCGCACACAGGCTGCCACCGCATCTCAAGCGGTCTCTGACCTGGGACCAGGGCTCCGAGATGGCCGCCCACCACAGCTTCACCGTCGCCACGGACGTCCCGGTCTACTTCTGCGACCCGGCAAGCCCCTGGCAGCGCGGCTCCAACGAGAACACCAACGGCCTGCTGCGGCAGTACTTCCCCAAGGGAACCGACCTGTCCGTCCACAGCCGCGAGCACCTCGACGCCGTCGCCGCCCAGCTACACGGCCGCCCACGCAAAACGCTCGGCTGGGAAACCCCAGCCGAGCGCCTGCATAAACTGCTCGCCGTCTGACACAACCGATCATGTGTTGCGACGATTCCTAGAAACCGCCGGCGGTCACGGGGGCCTCGAACGGTGCTGCGACTGCCGGGTGATCAGCCCTTGCGGGTGTTGATCTCCTCGGTGAGCTGCGGGACGACGTCGAACAGGTCGCCGACGACGCCGTAGTCGACCAGGTCGAAGATCGGGGCCTCGGCGTCCTTGTTGACGGCCACGATGGTCTTCGAGGTCTGCATGCCGGCGCGGTGCTGGATGGCGCCGGAGATGCCGTTGGCGATGTAGAGCTGCGGCGAGACGGACTTGCCGGTCTGGCCGACCTGGTTGGTGTGCGGGTACCAGCCGGCGTCCACCGCGGCGCGGGAGGCGCCGACGGCCGCGCCGAGGGAGTCGGCGAGGGACTCGATGAGGGCGAAGTTCTCGGCACCGTTGACGCCGCGGCCGCCGGAGACCACGATCGCGGCCTCGGTCAGGTCCGGGCGGCCGGTCGACTCACGCGGCGTGCGGCCGGTGACCTTGGTGCCGGTGGCCTGGGCGGAGAAGGTCACCGCGAGGGCCTCGACCACGCCGGCGGCCGGGGCGGCCTCGACGGCGGCCGAGTTCGGCTTCACGGTGATGACCGGGGTGCCCTTGGAGACACGGGACTTGGTGGTGAAGGACGCGGCGAACACCGACTGGGTGGCCACCGGACCCTCGGCGCCGGCCTCGAGGTCGGTGGCGTCGGTGATGATGCCGGAGCCGATGCGCAGCGCCAGACGGGCGGCGATCTCCTTGCCCTCGGCGGAGGACGGGACGAGGACGGCGGCCGGGGAGACCGACTCGACCGCGGCCTGGAGCGCGTCGACCTTGGGTACGACGAGGTAGTCGGCGTACTCGGACGCGTCGTGGGTCAGCACCTTGACGGCGCCGTGCTCGGCGAGCGCGGCGGCGGTGTTCTCGGCGCCCGCGCCGAGGGCGACGGCGACCGGCTCGCCGATACGGCGGGCCAGCGTCAGCAGCTCCAGGGTGGGCTTGCGGACGGCGCCGTCCACGTGGTCGACGAAGACGAGGACTTCAGCCATGGGATTGCTCTCCTGCGAAACGAAGTTGAGGGGCGGTCGGCGAAGGGCCTTTAGATGAACTTCTGGCCCGCGAGGAACTCGGCGAGCTGCTTGCCGCCCTCGCCCTCGTCCTTGACGATCGTGCCCGCGGTGCGGGCCGGACGCTCGGTCGCGCTGTCGACCGCGGTCCAGGCGCCCTCGAGGCCGACCTCTTCGGCCTCCAGGTCCAGGTCCGACAGGTCCCAGGACTGAACCGGCTTCTTCTTGGCCGCCATGATGCCCTTGAACGACGGGTAACGCGCCTCGCCCGACTGGTCGGTGACCGACACGACGGCCGGCAGGGAGGCCTCGAGCTGCTCGGAGGCGGCGTCGCCGTCGCGGCGGCCCTTGACCGTGCCGTCCTCGACGGAGACCTCGGAGAGCAGGGTGACCTGCGGGACGCCCAGGCGCTCGGCCAGCAGGGCCGGGACGACGCCCATGGTGCCGTCGGTGGAGGCGAGGCCGGAGATGACCAGGTCGTAGCCGGCCTTCTCGATCGCCTTGGCCAGCACCAGCGAGGTGCCGATGGCGTCGGTGCCGTGCAGGTCGTCGTCCTCGACGTGGATCGCCTTGTCGGCGCCCATGGAGAGGGCCTTGCGGAGCGCGTCCTTGGCGTCCTCGGGGCCCACCGTCAGGACGGTGATCTCCACGTCGTCGTCGGAGTTCTCGGAGATCTGCAGCGCCTGCTCGACCGCGTACTCGTCGAGCTCGGAGAGCAGACCGTCCACGTCGTCCCGGTCGACGGTCAGGTCATCGGCGAAGTGCCGGTCGCCAGTGGCGTCGGGCACGTACTTCACAGTGACAACGATCCTCAAGCTCACGCCGGCTCTCCTACTGCATCGTCAGTTCTCGGCTGCCTTCTTCCAGGCAGCATAGGCGCCACAATCGGCCGATCCCGGTCGGGGCGGCCCGCGCTCCGTCCGAAATATTACTCGTCAGTACACCCAGTTCGTTCCCGCTAAGCAAGCGCTTTGAACTGTGACCTTTGCAACGCAGCGTAATCGGAACTCGACGACTTCGCAGGAGAGCCCGGCAGTGATCAATCCCGCAGGGCGGTGAACTGCCCCTGGTGGTAGAGCAACGGACGGCCCGCGCCCTCCGGATCGCCCAGGACGACCTCGGCCAGCACGATGCGGTGATCGCCCGCCGGGACCCGCGCGACGACCCGGCACACCAGCCACGCCAGCACGTCGTCCAGGACCGGAACGCCCTGCGGACCGTCGCGCCAGGCGGTCGGCGCCCCGAAGCGGTCGGCGCCGCTCCTGGCGAAGGTGGCGGCCAGCGCCTGCTGGTGCTCGCCGAGTATATGGACGCCCACATGTGTGGCCCGCGACAGCGCCGGCCAGCTGGAGGCGCCGGTGCCGATGCCGAAGGAGAGCATCGGGGGTTCGGCGGAGACGGAGCTGAGGGAGGTGGCGGTGAAGCCCACCGGGCCGCTCTCACCGGAGGCGGTGATCACCGCGACCCCCGCGGCATGCCGGCGGAAGACGGAGCGCAGGAGGTCGGGAGAGGCCAGGTGCGGGGAGCCAAGGCCGGGTATGGCCGTCATGGGGTTGTCCTTCTGCGGGAGGTGGCGAGCCGGGCCGTGGGTGCTCAACGGCCCGGACAGCGCGCGCTCGCGGTACGGACCAGGTCGACGTGGACCCGTCCGTGGAGAAGGAGTTCCTCAGGCATACGGTCAGGCTGACGATAGGTGGCGCGCGCAGTCAAGTACGTTCCGGCATCTGGGAGATGCCTCACCGTCCCCCGCGGGCGGATCACACGGCCTCCCCCAGGGCCGCGAGGACGTCCGCCTTGCGGGGCTGGCCGGTGGCGCGCCGGACGATGTGGCCGTCGGCGTCGAGCACCAGGACGGTCGGGGTCCTGAGGATGTCGAGCTCGCGGACGAGGTCCAGGTGCGCCTCGGCGTCGATCTCTATGTGGGCGACTCCGGGGACCACGCCGGCCACCTCGCCGAGGACCCTGCGGGTGGCCCGGCAGGGCGCGCAGAAGGCGCTGGAGAACTGCACGAGCGTGGCCCGTTCGCCGAGTTCGCCGCCGAGCCGGTCCGCTCCGAGCCGTTTGCCGTCGTCGCGCCCGCGCACCCGTACTCTCCCGCTCCGCCGCTTGTGCAGCACTCCGTAGGTGCTTGCCGCGGCGAGCACCGCCACACACACCAGCAGTCCGGTCATCAGGTCCTCCAGCGTTCACGAGACTGCAAAGATTCCCGACCCCAGGAATCGTTTCCGTTGCGGAATGCTTGATTCATGGACATCGATGCGAGGGGCCCGCGCTTCGGGGCCGCTGTGACGACCGTAGTACTCGCGGTCGTACTGATCAGCGGCAACGCCTGGCTGCTGGCGTGGCAGACGCTGGCGTTCGCGCTCGGCGCGGCGGGCGGGGTGGGGCGTTCACCGTACGGCTGGGTGTTCCGCAAGGTCGTACGGCCGAGGATCGGGCCGCCGACCGAGTTCGAGGCGCCGGAGCCGCCACGGTTCGCGCAGGCGGTGGGTCTGCTCTTCGCGGGGGTCGGAGCCGTCGGGCTCACGCTGGGTCCGGACTGGCTGGGCCTCGCGGCGACCGGGGCGGCGCTGGCGGCCGCCTTCCTCAATGCCGCTTTCGGGTACTGCCTCGGATGCGAGATGTACCTGCTCGTACGGCGGGTCGCGGTACGCGCGGAGTAAAGACCACTTAAAAGCCCGAGGTGGATCAAGGGGGCCGAAGTGACGAGGATCTCGCCGTTCCCGGGCGCTGGGGCTGGCTCCCCGGCCGTTCTTCGGGCACCATCTGCGAGATGCCGTAAACCTACGGCTGCGTAACTTTGCCGTCGGGAGCGCCTCCCCGGCAAAGAGAAGGAAGGGTCCGCCCCGCCCATGGCAGAGATTGTCTACCGCCCCGTCGTCGGCCTCGCCCAGACGTTGTTCAAGGCCTGGGACCTCAAGATCGACTGCAAGGGGTCGGAGAACATCCCGCGCTCTGGTGGAGCCGTGCTGGTGAGCAATCACATCAGCTACCTCGACTTCATCTTCGACGGTCTGGCCGCGCTCCCGCAGAAACGTCTCGTTCGTTTCATGGCGAAGGAGTCCGTCTTCCGCCACAAGATCTCCGGCCCGCTGATGCGCGGGATGAAGCACATCCCGGTGGACCGCAACCAGGGCGAGACGGCCTACGCGCACGCGCTCGAGTCGCTGCGCTCGGGCGAGATCGTCGGGGTCTTCCCCGAAGCCACCATCTCGCAGTCGTTCACGCTCAAGAGCTTCAAGTCGGGCGCGGCCCGGATGGCCCAGGAGGCGGGCGTCCCGCTGATCCCGGTGGCCCTGTGGGGTACGCAGCGGCTGTGGACCAAGGGCCACCCGCGCAACTTCAAGCGCAGCCACACCCCGGTCACCATCCGCGTCGGCGAGGCCATGGAGGCCTCCCGCGACAAGTACGCGGGGGCGATCACCCGGCAACTGCGCGAGCGCGTCCAGGAGCTCCTGGAGGCCGCTCAGCGCGCCTATCCCGTCCGGCCCAAGGACGCGAACGACACCTGGTGGATGCCGGCCCACCTGGGCGGCACGGCGCCGACGCCGGAGCAGGTGCGCGAGGCCGAGGCGCGCTGACGCGGTTCGCGCGCTGCGCGTTCCCCGGCCGGCGTTCGCGCGTCGGGGCTCGCGCGTCGGGGCTCGCGCGTCGGGGCTCGCCCGTCGGGGCTCGCGCGTCGAGACGGGCGAGGTCGTCGCCCGGGTCGAGGGCGCGGGTCGCGGCGGCCGGGTCCTCGGCCAGTGCGCGGGTGGTGGCGGGGAGCTTCCGGCAGGGTGTCTCGTTTCCGGAGCCGGCGAGGGCGATCGGCACGGCGGTCGCGGTCGCGAGGAGGGCCAGGGCCACGGCGGAGCCGAGCAGCGGGCGCTTGCGCGGCCGGGTGACGAGGCGCGGCCGCTCACCGGGCGGGTCGTCCGGCCCGCCCGGCTCGGGCGGGGCGTCCTGTCCCAGATGCTTGATCCCGTCCGCACCGGCCTCTCCCCCATCACCCATGCCGGGGAGGTGAGCGACCGCGACAGCCGGGGCTCGCGGCGCGGTGGTCACAGTGCGGTGGGGAGGGTCTTCCACAGGTGCGGCCGGTCGTGGGCGGCCCGCAGCGCGCCGAGGACGGCCGGGTGCGGTGCGGCGTAGAGGCCGGGGTAGTCCAGCTCGCCCGCCGAGGGGTCGGGCTGGAAGGCCAGGTGCTCGCCCTCCAGGGAGAACCGCGCGTCCACGCCCGGTTTGTTGCCGCGGGGATCCTGGCGGTGCCAGGCCCCGTCGAAGCGCACGGCGACAAGCCCGTGGAGGGCGTGTCCGCCCCCCTCGTCGTGCACGAACCGCTGGTAGCACAGCGCGGTCGGGATGTCCTCGGCCCGCAGCAGGGCGGCCAGGGCATGAGCCTTGGCGTGGCAGATGCCCGTGCCCTGCTCCAGTACGTCCGAGGCGCGCCAGGTCACGCGCGGGTCGCCCGCGTCCTGTGAGTGGGGGATGGCGTCGCGGACGAACTCGAAGGCGAGGCGCGCATAACCATACGAGTCCTCCGCATCCTTCGCGAGGTGGGCGGCCGTGTCGCGCACCAGCCGGTGGTGATGGTCGATGACGTCGTCAGCAGCCAGATAGGCCGAGAGGTCGGGGTTCTCCTGGGTCAGCTCCATGACGGGAGAGCATAGGAAAGCGATCACCCAAAGGTCAATGACTTTTCAGGTGACCGCATACCTATGCAATCGGACGCCGCTGCTACCGCGCCATCTCCTCCTTGACCGCGGCAACGAACGTGTCCACGTCCTCCTCGGTCGTGTCGAACGCGCACATCCAGCGCACGACACCCGCCGCCTCGTCCCAGAAGTAGAACCGGAACTTCTTCTGGAGCCGCTCGCTCACCTCGTGCGGGAGCCGCGCGAACACGCCGTTGGCCTGCACGGGGTAAAGGATCTCCACACCGTGCACGGCCCGCACGCCCTCGGCGAGCCGCTGGGCCATCCCGTTGGCGTGGCGGGCGTTGCGCAGCCACAGGTCCCTGGCCAGCAGGGCCTCCAACTGCACCGACACGAAGCGCATCTTGGAGGCGAGCTGCATGGACAGCTTGCGCAGGTGCTTCATGTGACGGACGGCGTCCTGGTCGATGACGACGACCGCCTCGCCGAACAACGCGCCGTTCTTCGTCCCGCCCAGCGAGAGGAGATCGACGCCGGCCGCGTTGGTGAACGTCCGCATAGGGACGTTCAGCGAGGCGGCGGCGTTGGCTATCCGGGAGCCGTCCAGGTGCACCTTCATGCCGTGCGCGTGGGCGTGGTCGCAGATCGCGCGGATCTCGTCGGGTGTGTAGAGCGTGCCGAGCTCGGTGCTCTGGGTGATCGAGACGACCTGCGGCATCGCGCGGTGCTCGTCCTCCCAGCCCCAGGCCTGCCTGTCGATCAGCTCGGGGGTGAGCTTGCCGTCCGGGGTGGGCACGGTGAGCAGCTTCAGGCCGCCCATGCGCTCGGGCGCGCCGCCCTCGTCGACGTTGATGTGCGCGCTCTGCGCGCAGATCACCGCGCCCCAGCGGTCGGTGACCGCCTGGAGCGCGACGACGTTGGCGCCGGTGCCGTTGAAGACCGGGAAGGCCTCCGCCGTGGGACCGAAGTGACTGCGGATGATCCCCTGGAGGTGCTCGGTGTAGTCGTCCTCGCCGTACGCCACCTGATGGCCGCCGTTGGCCAGGGCCAGGGCGGCCATCACCTCCGGGTGGGCCCCGGCGTAGTTGTCGCTGGCGAAACCGCGGACCTCCGGGTCGTGATGGCGTCGCGCGTCGGTCTTCGGAGGGTTCACGGGTTCTCGGTGAGCCACAGACGCTGTCCGTTCACTTCGGGGGCGGACTTGTCCCAGACTCCGGTGATGGCCTCGGCCAGGTCCTTCACGTCGGTGAAGCCCGCGAACTTCGCGTTGGGGCGGTCGGCACGCATCGCCTCGTGCACCAGCGCCTTCACCACCAGGATCGCAGCCGCGGAGGTCGGCCCCGCGGCGCCCCCGGCCTTCTGGAAGGCGTCGGCGAGCGCGAGCGTCCAGGCCTCGGCGGCGGCCTTGGCGGCTGCGTACGCGGCGTTGCCCGCGGTGGGCTTCGACGCGCCGGCGGCGCTGATCAGCACGTACCGGCCGCGCTCGCTGCGCTGCAGGCCCTCGAAGAAGGCGAGCGAGGTGTGCTGCACGGTCTTGACGAGCAGCAGCTCCAGGAAGTCCCAGTCGTCGAGGCTGGTCTTGATGAACGTCTCGCTGCCGCGCCAGCCGCCGACGAGGTGGACCACGCCGTCGATCCGGCCGAACTCCTTCTCGACGCGCTGCGCCCAGTCCCGGGTCGAGTTCAGGTCGAGCAGGTCGACCGGCTCGCCGGTGACGGTGGCGCCCCCGGCCCCGTAGCGGGCCGCGTCGACGGCCTCCGCCAGGCGCTCGGGGTCGTTGTCCGCACCGACGACGACCGCGCCCGCCTCGGCGAGCCTGAGCAGTGCCGCCCGGCCGGCCGGTCCGCCCGCACCGGCCACCGCGATCACCGCACCACTGAGAGCCCCGTTCCCCATGGTCTTCGCCTCCTGCTGAGCAGTGTTCTCGGTACGCAGGTCGCTCATGCGGCGATCCGCTCGGCGCCGTCCGCCGTGATGCCCCGGGTGGAGGCGATCACGTTCTTCAGCTTCTTGGACAGTGCCTCATAGAACATGCTCAGCGGAAACTCGTCCGGAAGCACGTCGTCCACGAGTTTGCGGGGCGGCTGGGTCAGGTCCAGGGCGTCGGGGCCCTTGGCCCACTTGGAGCCCGGGTGCGGGGCGAGGTAGCCGGAGACCAGCTCGTGGGCGGCGAACCAGTGGACGAGCTTGGGGCGGTCGATGCCGTCGCGGTACAGCCGCTCGATGTCGGCGCACAGCTGGTTGGTGACCTGCGGGGCGCGCTGCCAGTCGATGTGCAGCTTGTTGTCGGTCCAGCGGACGACGTCGTGCTTGTGCAGGTAGGCGAAGAGCAGCTGGCCGCCGAGGCCGTCGTAGTTGCGCACCCGGTCTCCGGTGACCGGGAAGCGGAACATGCGGTCGAAGAGGACCGCGTACTGCACGTCACGGGCCTGCGGGACGCCGTCGGCCTCCAGCTTCACGGCCTCCTTGAAGGCGGTGAGATCGCAGCGCAGCTCCTCCAGGCCGTACATCCAGAACGGCTGGCGCTGCTTGATCATGAAGGGGTCGAAGGGCAGGTCGCCGTGGCTGTGGGTGCGGTCGTGGACCATGTCCCACAGGACGAAGGCCTCCTCGCAGCGCTTCTGGTCGTGGACCATGGCGGCGATGTCCTCGGGCAGCGACAGGCCCAGGACGTCGACGGCGGCGTCGGTCACGCGGCGGAAGCGGGCGGCCTCGCGGTCGCAGAAGATGCCACCCCAGGAGAAACGTTCCGGCGCCTCGCGGACGGCGATTGTCTCCGGGAAGAGGACGGCGGAGTTGGTGTCGTAGCCGGCCGTGAAGTCCTCGAAGGTGATGCCGCAGAACAGCGGGTTGTCGTAGCGGGTGCGCTCCAGCTCGGCCAGCCACTGCGGCCAGACCATGCGCAGCACGACGGCTTCCAGGTTCCGGTCCGGGTTGCCGTTCTGCGTGTACATCGCGAAGACGACCAGGTGCTGAAGCCCGTCGCGGCGGTTAGCGGCGGGCTGGAAGGCCAGCAGCGAGTCGAGGAAGTCCGGCACCTCGAAGCCGCCGTCGGCCCAGACCCGCAGGTCCTTGGCGAGCGCCCGGTGGTAGTCGGCGTCGTGCGGAAGCAGCGGGGAAAGCTCCTCGACGGCCTCGATCACGCTCTGGACGGCCTGCTCGGCGTCCGTGCGCGGCGGTGCGCCCTCGGCCGCGAAGTCGATCGACCCGTCCTTGGACTGCCAGGGCCGGATCCGCTCCACGGCATCCTTGAGCACGCGCCACGCCGGGTGCTCCACCACCCTGGACGCCGGAGAAACCTGCTCCCCCGTAGTCGCCTGCACAAGAATTTCCGTCATGTCCCATCCTTCACTGGAGAAGCTCACGTCAGGACACCGTATGCATAGGGGGTTTCCTCCAGCAAGTGGACCTTCGGGAAATTATCCTGCGCTCTCGCATCTTCACCGCACTTTTTCCTGCTGGACACCGGAGGGGCGGCTACTTCCGCTAGTGCCGGACCGACGGGTCGGATCTCCGCGCGAGACGGGTAGAGGAACCTTCGGTGCACGCACATGTCCCTGGCGGCCCGGGGCCACTAGGCTGCGTGCTCCTCCGGCCCCAGCCGTCGACGGAAGCGAGTCGTGTCTTGAACTTCCTCACCATCGGTCACCGCGGAGTCATGGGCGTCGAGCCCGAGAACACCCTGCGTTCCTTCGTCGCCGCGGAACACGCCGGCCTCGACGTCATCGAACTCGATCTGCACCTGAGCAAGGACGGCGCTCTGGTGGTCATGCACGACCCCGATGTGGACCGTACGACCGACGGGACCGGGCCCGTCGCCGACCAGACCCTCGCGGAGCTGCGCACCCTCGACGCGGGCCGCGGGGAGCGCGTGCCGTTCTTCGAGGAGGTCGTGGACGCCGTGCGGCTCCCGCTCCAGGCCGAGATCAAGGACGTCCAGGCCGCGCGGGCGCTGGCCGAGGTGATGCACGCGCGGGACCTCGTGGACCGCGTGGAGGTGTCCTCCTTCCACGACGAGGCCGTCGCCGAGATCGCGCGCCTCGTACCCGGGGTGCGCACCGCGCTCATCGGCAGCCGCTACGGCCTCGACATCGTCGACCGCGCCGTGGAGGCCGGCGCGGCGACGGTCTGCCTCAACCTGCGCCGGCTCACCCTGGAGATCGTCGAGGAGGCTCGGAAGCAGGACCTGCGGATCATCGGCTGGGTGGTCAACACACAGGACCAGCTGCGGCTGGTCCGCGCCCTGGAACTCGACGGCGCGACCACCGACTACCCCGAGATCAGGCGCACGGGCCGCTTCACGGCCTAGTAGTCCGGGCCTCGGCCGGGTCCTGACGGTCAGCCGAGTTCCTTGACCAGCAGCTCGAACTGGAGGTCGTCTCGCTGCGGAACGCCGAAGCGCTCGTCGCCGTAGGGGAAGGGGGTCATGCGACCGGTACGCCGGTAGCCGCGACGCTCGTACCAGGCTATGAGGTCCTCGCGTACGGAGATCACGGTCATGTGCATCTCGGTGACGCCCCAGTTCTCGCGGGCCTGCCGCTCCGCCTCCGCCATGACCGTCCTGCCGAGGCCGGCGCCCTGGACCGTGGGGCTGACGGCGAACATGCCGAAGTAGGCGTGGGCGCCGCGGTGTTCCAGCTGGCAGCAGGCGACGATCCGGCCCTGCCGCTCGACGGTGAGCAGCCGGCTGTCCGGCGCCTTGATGACCGCGAGCACGCCGTCGGGGTCGGTCCGCTGCCCGTGGAGGATGTCTGCCTCGGTCGTCCACCCGGCCCGGCTGGTGTCTCCGCGGTAGGCCGACTCGATGAGCGCGACGAGCGCGTCCACATCGGCGTCGACGGCGTCGCGGAAGGTGAATTCGGTGGCGGCGGTGTCCATGCGCGCGATCTCCGGTCTCTGACTCTGCTGGGGCACCGCCGAGCGTAGACCCTGCGCCGGTAGGCTCCGGCTGCATGGTGCACGTACTCAGCAGTAGGACCCTGCTCCGGCCGGCCGATCCCGAGCGTTCCCGTGCCTTCTACGGGGAGCAGCTGGGCCTGGCGGTCTACCGCGAGTTCGGGACGGGGCCGGAGCGCGGGGTCGTCTACTTCCTCGGCGGCGGCTTCCTGGAGGTCTCGGGCCGTTCGGAGACGTCGCCGGACCCCGCCGTACGGCTGTGGCTACAGGTGCCGGACGTGGCGGCGGCCCACGACGAGCTGCGCGCCGAGGGCGTGGAGATCGTCCGGCCGCCGGTGCGGGAGCCGTGGGGGCTGCTCGAGATGTGGATCGCCGACCCGGACGGCACGCCGATCGTTCTGGTGGAGGTGCCGGCGGACCATCCGATCCGATACCGCCCGGGAATCTGAGCCGATCCGGTACCGCCCGGGAATCTGAGCCGATCCGGTACCGCCCGGGAATCTGAGCCGATCCGGTACCAGCCGGGAATCCCGGCCGACCGGTATCGGGATGGCCGGGGCAGTGCCCGACGGCAGCCGGGATGGCCGGGGCAGTGCCCGAGGGCAGCCGGGGTGGCCGGGGCAGCGCCTCGCGGCAGCCGGGACGGACGGGGCGGTTCGGCGCGTGTCGAGGCCATCGGGCCAGGCCGGGCCATGTCTCCGGGCCTCGGCGGCCACCGGATGCCGTGGCGCGGGCCGAGGCATAGCGTGCTGGAGGGGGTCCCTTTCGGAAGGAACGCCATGAAGCTCGACGCGCCCGTGCCCGGCGGGCCCTGCTGGGCCGAGCTGGGGACCAGCGACCTGGAGGCGGCGAAGCGGTTCTACGCGGAGCTCTTCGGCTGGCGCGCGGAGACGGATCCGCGCCAGGAGGCGGGTGGCTACACGGTCGCGCACCTCGGCGAAGCGGCCGTCGCCGCGCTCACCCCCCTGTACCAGGAGGCACAGCCCTGCGCCTGGAACGTGTCGTTCGGGGTGACCGACGCGGACGTCAGCGCGCGGCTGCTCACGGAGGCCGGGGGCAAGGTGCTGGTCGGCCCGATGGACGTCTTCGACGTGGGTCGTTTCGTGGTCGCCCTCGATCCGGGCGGTGCCGCGTTCCAGTTGTGGCAGGCGCGGGCCTTCCCGGGCGCCGGGCTGTTCAACGCGCCCGGCTCGCTCGGCTGGGTCGAGCTGCTGACCCGCGATCGCCACCGGGCGGAGACCTTCTACACCACGGTGTTCGGCTGGACGGTCCGCTCCTCGGAGAACTACCTCCAGTGGGGCGTCGGCGGCGCGGACTTCGGCGGCATGATCACGATGGACGAGAAGTTCCCGCCCGAGGTGCCCCCGCACTGGCTGCCGTACTTCGCGGTGGCGGACGTGGAGGAGTCCACCCGGACGGCGGTCGGGGCGGGCGGCACCACGCTCATGGAACCGACCTCGGTGCCGCACGGGCCACGGATCGCCGTGCTGCGGGACCCGCAGGGCGCGGTGTTCGGCGTGTACCGGGCGGCAGACGAGAGGTGAACGTCGACGGGTCGCGTGGTCCGGCCCCGCGCCGGCGTGGCGTTCAGACCCGCAGCGCGCGCATGTGCCCCTCGAGTCGGCTCAGCAACTCGCCCAGCAGATCGGCCAGTTCGCCCTGCCGGCCGTCGTCCAGGGCGGACAGCACGGCGCTCTCGTAGACGAGCTGCTCGGGCATGATGCCGTCGACGAGGTCCCGCCCGGCGTCGGTGAGCCGGAGGTGGGCGACACGGCGGTCCCGGGTGTCGACGCGACGCTCCACCAGTCCGCGCTCGGTGAGCTGCTTGAGCCGCTTGGTGACGGCCGCCCCGGAGGAGAAGGTCTCGCGGGCCAGTTCGCCGGGGGTCAGCTCATGGCCGGTACGGCGCAGCGCGCCGAGCAGGTCGAACTCCGCACGGCTCAGGCCGGCCCGCCGCAGGGGCGCGTCCTCGGCCTGCTGGAGGAGCGCGGCGCAGCGGTTGACGCGGCCGATGATCTCCATGGGGCCGGTGTCGAGGTCGGGCCTGACCGTCTGCCACTGCCGTACGACGGCGGCGACGGTGTCGTTGCGTACCGGCTGTACCGGCTGTGCCAGGTCTCCGCTGCCCTTCCGGCCACCGCTGCCCCGCGCGTCGCCGCTGCCCCGCGCGTCGCCGCTGCCCCGCGCGTCGCCGCTGTCCCGCGCGTCGCCGCTCCCCCGCCCGCCACCGCTGCCCCGCGCGTCGCCGCTCCCCCGCCCGCCACCGCTGTCCCGCGCGTCGCCGCTGCCCCGCGCGTCGCCGCTGTCCCGCGCGTCGCCGCTGTCCGGCCCGTCGCCGCTCCTGGGGCGGTCACCGGTGGTTCCGGGGTCGTCGTCGGCCGACAGTCCTTCCCCGGTCGCCTGCCCTTCCCCCGTCCCGTTCCCGGCCGCCGCCCGTCCGTGCGTCGCCGTCATCGCCGTACGTCCTCCGCTCCCGTGCTCGCGTCCCGGTCCAGGAGCAGTCCCTGGCGCCGTACCGTCGCGGCGAGCGTACGGTGTCCGGACTGTTCGGCCGACACGACCCGCTCCTCGGGCAGCGCCCGCTGCCACCACTCGCCGGACGCGGCGTCGGCGGTGGCTCGCAGGTCGACCAGAGCGGCGGCGAGGCCGCGGCGGGCGGACTCCAGGGTGCCGGGCGCGGGGCGAGACTCCACCAGGAGGCGGGCGGCCTGTTCGCGGGCCTGTTCGACGGCCGTCAGGGCGTGCCCGAGCCGGTCGCCGGCCCTGCGGTTGGTGACGGCGACCGCGGCGACGAAGCCGACCACCGCTCCGACGAGGGTGTCCACCAGACGCTCGGTGATCAGCCGACCCGAGTCCTGGACCTGCGCGAACTCGGTGATGAGCAGGGCCATCGGGGTCACGCAGACGCTGCCGAGCCAGTAGTTGCGGCTGATCAGCGCCTCGGCGCCGAAGTTCAGGGCCAGGCAGATCAGGACGAGGGCGGCCTGGGTGAGATGGGCGAGCGGGACGAGCGCGGCGAAGGCGAGCACGCCGACCAGGTTGCCGACGACGCGCTGGACTCCGCGGCTCCAGGTGAGCGTGAGGTTCGCCTGGTAGAGGGACGCGGCGGTGACCAGGGCCCAGTAGGGGCGGCCGATCCCGAGGGCGAGGGAGGCGTATCCGGCGAGGGCGCAGCCCAGGGCGGTGCGTGCGGCGATCGGCGCGAGGGGGCCGAGGCGGAGCCACAGCGGCGGCCGGCCGGTGGCGAGTTCGGCGTCGACGCCGAGGAGTTCGTCGTCGTCCACCAGGTCGCCCGGGTGCGGGACCGGGCCGGTGCCGCGCAGGTCGCGGGCCCAGTCGCGCAGCCGCTGCGGGTCGGTGTCGGCGGGGGCGGCGAGGGCGATCTCGGCGCGGACGACGAGGCGCTCCAGAGCCCTGCGGGCCTCCGTGGCGCGGGCCGACAGGAGGGTCTGCCAGGCGGCGTGCACGGCGCCGGCCGCGGCGGCGCGGGTCCTGGCGTGGCCGTCGCCGGTGCCGTCCGTGGCGGCGTGGGCGGCGGCAGCGTTCAGGGCGTGGGCGGTGGCGCGGCGCTCGGGGCCGTGCGGCCGCAGCAGCCCGGGCGCCATGCCGATCAGCCAGGCCCAGGCGCCCGCGGCGAGTGCCAGTCCCAGATGGCCGGGGACCTGCCCGGGGCTCTGCGGTGTGAACAGGGCGGCGGAGCTGATGAAGGTGAGGACGACGTTGCCGGGCGGGCCGAGGCGGGTCGCGTCGCAGAGGGCCTTCTGCGCGGCCGCGAGCAGCGCGCCGACGGTGACCAGGGCGACGGCGTCGGTGGTCAGCGAGGCCGCGAGCAGGGCGACCGCCAGGCCGCCGGTCATGCCCAGCACCACCCGGGCCAGGACACGGGCCCGGGCCGCGTAGGGGCGGTTGTGGGCGTACAGCGCGCACAGGGAGCCGGCCATCGTGTACAGCGCCAGGTCCAGCCGCCCGAGGGCCAGCAGGATCAGGTTCGGCGGGGCGACGGCGGCGATCACGCTGAGGGCGGGCTTGAACCAGATGTCGGAGGGCCGGCCGAGGCGCAGCACTCCGGCGATCGGGAGGCGGCGTACGGGTCGCCGCCCACGGTGCCTGCCGCCGGGCTGACCGCCGCGCGGCTCGGGGCGGTTTTCGGGGCGGGGGCGCTGAGGGGTCGCACTGCTCATACCCACTAATTTAGCATGTGTTTTACCCGTGAAATATCTCGTGCTCCGTCGAATGCTCCCCGTGTACACCCTTGCGCCCGCGTGCGCACGGTGTGCCCTGGGCATCGCAACCCTCGATTGCGAACGTCGAGCGGGGAGGTGCGCGTGCACGGACCGGCTTCGCCCGGCTGGCTGCTGGTGGCGCTGTGTGCGGCGACCGGGGCCTACTGCCTGCTGCGGATGCGCAGCGGGGTCGAGGAACAGCGCCGGGCCGCGGGCGGCGAGGCGCTGATGGGCTTCGGGATGGCGGCGATGGCCGTGCCCGCGGCCGCGTTCACCCCGCCCGCGTGGGCCTGGCCGGCCTTCGCGGCGGTCTTCGGGGCGGCCGCGCTGCGGGCCCTGTGGGCGGCCCGCGCCGGCGCCCACCACCTGCACCATCTGGTCGGGGCCGCGGCCATGGTCTACATGGCGGCCGTGATGGCCGCCGCGCCCGCGCACCAGCACGGACACGGCGGCGCCGACGTCCCGCTACTGACGGGGGTGCTGCTGCTGTACTTCACCGGGTACGTCCTGCTCGCCGGGGTCCGGCTGCTGCCGGTGGCCGGGGCGGGCGGCGCCGCCGTGGCCTGGAGCGACCGGCCCGAGGTGGCGCGGGCGTGCCGGCTGTCGATGGGGATCGGGATGCTCGCCATGCTGCTGACGATGTGAACCCCAACTCGGGCGTGGTCTGCGTCACTTCGCCGCGACAAGCCGTACCCCCGAGCGGTGCGCCGCTCATAGGGTGCTGCCCATGATGGTCCCCGCGGTACTGCTGCTGCTCGGTGCCCTGACCGCCGTGATCGCCCCCCGGCTGATCGCCCGGGCCGACTGGCCGGACCACGAACCGGTGGTCGCGCTGTGGGCGTGGCAGTGCGTGGTGGCCGCGGTCCTGCTGTGCTGTGCGCTGTCGATGACGCTCAGCGCGGCGGCGGCCTGGCAGGCGGTGCGCGGGCATGTCTTCGCGCCGGCCCCGCGCTCGGTGGTGGAGGCGTACGCGCTGGGCGCGACCGGCCCCTGGGCGGCGGCGACCGCGGTGGCGCTCGCGTGCGGTGGGCTGTGGAGCGGGGTGATGCTCGTGCGGGAGGTACTGCGGAGCCGGGCCGGACACCGGTCCCGGCACGCCGAACTCCGTTTGCGTGCACCGTTGTTGCCTGGCGAGGACGCCGCGTCCGGCCGACTGGTCGTACTGGAGGGTGAGCGGCCCGACGCCTGGTGGCTGACGGGCGCCGCACCCCAACTGGTGGTCACCACGGCCGCGTTGCAGCGCCTGAAGGGGCGTCAGCTGGATGCCGTGCTGGCGCACGAGCAGGGGCACGCCCAGGCACGTCACGACTGGTTGCTGAACTGCTCGACGGCGCTGGCCACGGGCTTTCCACGGGTACCGGTGTTCGCCGCGTTCCGCGACGAGATGCACCGGCTGGTCGAGTTGTCGGCGGACGACATGGCCTCCCGGCGCTTCGGCCGGCTGACGACCGCGCTGGCGCTGGTCGAACTCAACGAGGACCGGGGCGTGTTCGGCCCCTCCCCCGCCCCGCAGGCCCATGTCCCGCAGCGCGTGCACCGGTTGCTCACGCCGCCCGGCCGCCTCACCGCGGCCCGCAGACTGCAACTGACGGCGGCGGCCTCCCTCGTACCGGTGGTCCCGGTTCTGGTGACCCTGGTCCCCGCCCTGCGGACACTGGGCTGAACCCGACGGCGCCGTAGAAGCCACCCCGAAGCCCAAGACCAGCCCTCCGGCCACCGGCCTGACACCCCTGCCCGGCCACCCGACCTCGGGTGGCCTGACACCCCTGCCCGGCCACCCGACCCCGGGCCGACCACCCCAACCCCCTCGGAAGCCCGGCCGCTGCCCCAGGGCCTTCGACCGGCCGCTTCACGCACCGGGACCGACGCACTCCGGCGGCCGGACCACCCGTCCCAGGGCGACGACCGAGCACTCCGGCCTCCGGCGCCACCCGACCCACCCGTCGACCGGGCCGGCCACCTCCGCCCCCGGGACGGCCGTCCCCCGGCCAGGGCAACCACCCCGAACCGGAACGAGCCACTCCAGCAGCCGCTCGAGCAAGCCGGGCCGGGCCGGCCGGCCTGAGTGGCCGAGGCAACCGCGCCAGAACCCGACCCGAAGGCCGACAGAGCCCCGACCCATCGACCCCCGAACCCCGGCCCCAGGGCGGCTGAGCTCGACCCGAAGGCCGCGGCGCAGAGGCCCGACTCATCCACCCCGACGCATCGACCACGGAACCTCCGGCCGGCCTCCCCAGCACCCCGCACCGACCGCCCCGGAACCTGGACCGATCGTCCCGCGTTCGCTTCCGGCCCCACCGTTCGGCGAGGATCTCCGTATGCACCATCCGTCCGTCGAATCCCCGCCCCGCCTCCCGGCTCCGCGTGTCACGCTCCGGACCGCCCTGGTCCTGGGGCTGTGCTCCGCCCTGCTGCTCGTCATGGTCGCGGCCGACTGGCATCCCCTGATCTCCGTCGACGGCGACATCGCCCGCACCACCCACCGCTGGGCCGTCGCCGACCCCGACGTGACCCAGGTCTGCCGCATCCTCACGGACTGGGTCTGGGACCCCCTGACCATGCGCCTGCTGGGCGCGGCGGTCGCCGTGTGGCTGGTGTGGCGGCACGCGGCCTGGTGGACGGCCGGGTGGCTGGTCGTCACGTCGGCGGTGGGCACACTGATCCAGCAGTCCCTCAAGGCCGGGGTGGGCCGCGAACGCCCGGTCTGGCCCGACCCGGTCGACTCCGCCCACTACGCGGCGTACCCCTCCGGGCACGCCCTGACGGCGACGGTGGTGTTCGGCCTCCTGCTGTGGCTGCTGCACCGGCACGGCGTCACACCTGCCGTGTGGCGTACGGCGCTGGCGGTGGCGGTGGTCTCCGTGACGGGCGTGGGACTGACCCGGATATGGCTGGGCGTGCACTGGCCCTCGGACGTCTTGGGCGGCTGGCTGCTGGGCGCCCTGCTGGTGACACTGGCGATCGCGGCCCACGGGCGGTGGCGGCCCTGACCCGGCGATCTTCCGCTCGTGGGGAACATGGCTTCGCGGGATCCGTGATCCGGCCGGGAGCGCGGGGTCCGTGAGATTCGGCCGGGAGTGCGGGGTCCGTGAGATTCGGCCGGTTCATAGAATCGGCCCCATGCGCATGACAGCTGTGTTGTTCGACTTCTCCGGGACCCTGTTCCGCATCGAGTCCGCCGAGTCCTGGCTGCGGGCCGTGCTGGAGTCGGCCGGCGTCGCGCTGCCCGCGTCGGAGCTCGCCGCGAAGGCGCGGGCGCTGGAGTCGGCCGGCGCGCTGCCCGGCGGGGCGAGTCCGGTCCGGCTGCCCGCCGAAGTCGCCGGGGTGTGGCGGGTGCGCGACGAGAGCGCGGCGCTGCACCGGGCCGCGTACACCGGTCTGTCCCGTCAGGTGCCGCTGCCGGACCCGGCGCTGCACGAGGCCCTGTACGAACGGCACAGGATGCCGGCGGCCTGGGCGCCCTACCCCGACGCCCTCGACGTACTGAGCGCGCTGCGCGAGCGCGGGCTCCGGGTCGGTGTGGTCAGCAACATCGGCTGGGACCTGCGGCCGGTGTTCCGGGAGCACGGCCTCGACCGGTACGTCGACGCGTACACGCTGTCGTACGAGCACGGGTTCCAGAAGCCGGACCCCCGGCTGTTCACGGTCGCCTGCGAGGCGCTGGACACCGATCCCGGTGGAACCCTGATGGTGGGCGACGACCGGCGAGCGGACGGCGGGGCGGCGGCGCTGGGCTGCGCGGTGCACTTCGTGGACCATCTGCCGGCGGCCGATCGTCCGGACGCGCTGCGGACGGTGCTGGACCTGGTGGGGTGACCCGGCGACACCGGCCCGCTGTCCGCTCTCTACCGACGGTCTCTCAACCGACGGCCTCTCAACCGACGGTCGCCTGAGGCCACCATTACGGGAGAAGCACGCCCACTCTGGACGATCCCCCGCGTCGCCCAGAGCAGGCGGCAGCCCGGTGTGCTCCGAACCGGAACCCCACCGGGTTGCCCCTGAGTATAGTTGGCTGGCAGCCAGTCAACGCAGGAGTTCCAGGATGTCCCCGCGCAGCGCCTCGGTCAATGAAGAATTGCGGCGCCGTTCCAGGGAGCGGCTCCTTCAAGCCGCGGTGGAGCTGGTGAGCGAGCGCGGATACGAGGCGACGACGCTCGGTGCCATCGCGGACCGGGCCGGCTCGGCGCGCGGTCTGGTGTCGTACTACTTCCCCGGCAAGCGGCAGCTGGTCCAGTCGGCCGTGCACCGCCTGATGCACCGCACACTGGAGGAGGCGCTGGAGCGGGAGCCGCGCACCGAGGACGGCCGGGAGCGGATGGCGCGGGCCATCGACGCGATCCTGGGCCTGGCCCGGGACCGTACGGTGCTGATGCGCCAGCACATGGCGGGCCTTTTGCAGGCCGAAGGGTTCGTGCAGTGTCCGGAGCAGCAGCGGCTGGCCGAGCTGCTGCGGGACACCGCGGCCCGGCGCGGGTCGCAGGACGTCGACCACGACTACCCGATGCTGCGCTCCCAGCTGATGGGAGCCGTCTACGCGATGGTGCTGCCGAACGTGCCCCTGCCGCTCACGACGCTGCGCGCCGAACTGTTCGCGCGCTACCGGCTCGACTGGGAGCAGGGGGCCCCGCCGGACGCCGAGGCGCCCGGCGGGAGGACTGACACCGATCTGTCGCGCTTCTTCGCGACCGACCCGACGGCTCCGCGGAGCGAGGGTCAGTCGAAGTAGTCCGGCTGGGTCTGGACGTTGAGCTCGTGGACACGGACCCGCTTGGCGGGGTCGGTGCGCCGGTCGCTGAGCTTCAGCACGTCGAAGCCCTTGGCGATGTCGTTCGAGTAGATGTAACCGTTGTAGTAGTACGCCGACCAGGAGCCGCCGCCCCTCAGCACCTGGGTGTCGAGCGGACCGCGTTCGAAGTAGGCGATCTCCTTCGGCTTCGACGAGTCGGTGAAGTCCCAGACCGAGACACCGCCCTGGTACCAGGCCTGCACCATGATGTCCTTGCCCTTGACCGGGATCAACGAGCCGTTGTGGGCCACGCAGTTCTCGGTGTCCGCCTGGTGGCGGGGGATCTTGTAGTAGCTGCGGAAGACCAGCTTGCGCTTGTCACCCTTGCCGACGATGTCGTAGATGCCGTCGGCTCCCTTGTCCGGCCCGATCGCCGCGTTGCACGTGGCCGCGCCGCCGCCGCCGAGCTCGTCGGTGAACACGACCTTGTCCGCCTTCTGGTTGAAGGTCGCCGAGTGCCAGAACGCGAAGTTCACGTTGTCCTGGACCTGGTCGATGACCTTCGGGTGCTCCGGGTCCTTGATGGAGAACAGGATGCCGTCGCCCATGCAGGCGCCCGCCGCCAGGTCCTTGGAGGGCAGGACCGTGATGTCGTGGCAGCCGGTCGTCTTGGAGACCCCGGGGTTGGTGGGCGAGCCCGGGTTGCCGCCGCCGTCCGGGCCCTCTCCCGGGAAGAGCACGGGGAAGCTCACGATCGCGGCCTTCTCCGGCGACTTGCGCGGCACCTTGATGACCGAGATGCCGTCGTGCGGGGGCTGGCAGTCCGGGTAGGCGGCGTTCGGCGAGTACGAGGAGACGTAGATGTAGACGTTCTTGCGCTCGGGCACCAGGGTGTGGGTGTGCGAGCCGCAGGCGGTCTCGACGGCCGCGACGTACTTCGGGTTCGCCTTGTCGCTGATGTCGAAGACCTTCATGCCCTCCCAGGAGGACTTCTCGGTCACCGGCTGCGTGGTGCTGTTGCAACTGCTGTCGCTGCGCGAGGAGTCGGTGGACAGGAAGAGCAGGTCGCCCGAGACGGAGATGTCGTTCTGCGAGCCGGGGCAGAGCACCTGGGCGACGGTCTTGGGGGACTTCGGGTTGCTGATGTCGAAGACGCGGAAGCCGTCGTAGTTGCCGGAGAAGGCGTACTTGCCCTGGAAGGCGAGGTCCGAGTTGGTGCCGGGCAGGGCGTCCTTCGGGATGTTCGTCAGGTGCTCGATGTTGTCGGAGTGGACGATCTCGTCCTGCCCCGGTATCCCGCCGTCGGCGATCGCCGCCGCCGCCTCGGCCCGGGCGCCCTGGGACACCTCCTGCTGCACGGCGGGTCCGTCCCCCGGGTCGGGGGTCGCGGCCGCCGGGACCGCCGTCAGGAGCGCGGCCAGGAGTCCGGTACACGCGGCGGCCACTCCCAGCCGTCTGCGTCGCGTTCGAAGGTCGTTCAACAGGGTCACTGCGTCCTCCCTTGTCGCCGTTCACGTGGAACGGTTCGCGGTGCTCCGAAGTATCGTCTTCATCATGCACATATCAAGGGCTGGCAACGCACTCGTAATGAATCTTTCGGCCCATTAGTGCGATCCATGGTGCGAAGATCCAGACGAGGACGGCATCCCCGTCCTCAACTCGCCTGCTTCAGGAGGTCGTTGTGCTCGTCCGCCGCGCGCCCCTCGTCTCAGCCTCACTGCTGCTCGCCCTCGCCCTCGCGGGCTGCGACTCCGGGCCGGACACCAACTCGGGTGCCGCGAGCGGCCCTTCGGTGATCGCGCCGGGCAAGCCGGGTGAGACGAACCGGACCCTCTCCGCACAGGACGCGGCCGAGCAACGCGCCGACGACGACACACCCAACTCCGCCGACGTGGCGTACGCGCGGATGATGATCCAGCACCACACCCAGGCCCTGGAGATGACCGAACTCGTCCCGAAGCAGGCGGCGTCGACAGCCGTCAAGGGCCTCGCGTCGCGGATCGGCGCCGCACAGGGGCCGGAGATCGAAGCCATGAAGGGCTGGCTCACGACATACGGCGAGGACGAGACGGCAGGCGGGCACGAGCACACGGCGATGCCCGGGATGGCCACCGAGGCACAGCTGACCCAGCTGCGCGCGGCCCGCGGCAAGGCGTTCGACGCGCTCTTCCTCACCCTGATGATCACCCATCACGAGGGCGCCCTCACCATGGCCGCGGACGTCAAGGCACAGGGCAACAACGTGCGGATCGAGGAGATGGCGGACGACGTGATCGCGCAGCAGACGAGCGAGATCGCCCGGATGCGCGGGATGCAGTAACGCCCCCTGATCCACGGATTTCTTCGACGAGCCCTGTCAGCGCCGTGCGTGACGTGGCGTCAGATAGCCCGCGTCACGCGCCTGCGCGATCAGCCTCAGCGATCTGCGTCGGCTGTGTCCCGTCGCGCGCATGACCGCGAGGACGGGGTCCTCCCCCTCCTCCTGGGCCGCGCGGTACTCCTGCGCCACCAGCCACCGCCCCTCGAGGCCGCGCGGCCAGGCCGGACGGGCCCGCCGGGGGCCGAACGACTCGTCGGCATCCCCGCTGACGGCCGGCTCCCGCACGTCCTCCGTGTCGCACCCGCCGTCCGTGTCGCACCCGCCGTCCGCGGCGCCCTCGCCGTCCGCGCCCTCCGCGCCTTCCGTGCCGACCACGCCCTCCGTGCCTTCCACGCCGGCCACGTTCGCCGCATCGAGGCCGCGGGCTTCGGCGCACCTCTCGAACAGCGGTCCCTCGATCCAGTCCGCGAGCGCCGTGAGGTCCACGAGCGACAGGGGCGGCTGGGCGCGGACGTCCTCGACCGAGACGCACCCCCCGCAGACGACGGCCAGCAGCTCGACCCGCGCGCCGTCGACGAACCCCAGCCGCACATGAAACCAGGACGTGGCGCCCCCGGCTTCCCGGACCTCCCACGCGGGCCACACGGACACCGTGCCGTCCTCGGCGGAACGATCAGAAAGATTAAGAAACGATGCTTCCAGCACACACGCAACGTAACCGCATGATCACTTTCCATACGAATGGACACGCGCGCACCCAGCGCGCACAGCACCCTGTCAGCGGAGCCGCCCTGATGCGATGCTGGAGACACCAGCGATCTCCTCCGTCCCCCTGGGTAAGGAGTTCCGCGTGCTGCGTGTCGCCGTCGTCGGCTCAGGGCCGAGTGGGGTCTACACCGCCCAGAGTCTGGTCCAGCAGGACCCCGAGGTGCTCGTCGACGTCCTGGACCGGCTGCCGTGCCCGTACGGGCTGGTGCGGTACGGCGTCGCTCCCGACCACGAGAAGATCAAGTCGCTCCAGAACAATCTGCGCACGGTGCTCGAGCACGAGCGGGTGCGCTTCCTCGGCGGGATCCGGGTCGGGACGGACGGGGTGCCGGCGGCCCGGCTGCGCGAGCTGTACCACGCGGTCGTGTACTGCGTGGGCGCCGCGACGGACCGGCATCTCGGGGTGCCCGGCGAGGAGCTGCCGGGCAGCTGGTCGGCGACGGAGTTCGTGTCCTGGTACAGCGCCCATCCGGACACCGTCGCCGACGGGTTCCTGCGCGACGCCCGCTCGGCCGTGGTGGTGGGCGTGGGGAACGTGGCGGTGGACGTCACCCGGATCCTGGCCCGGCAGACGGCCGAGCTCAGCCCGACCGACATGCCCCAGGCGGCGCTGGCCGCGCTGGCGGCGAGCGGGGTCGGCGAGATCCACATGGTGGGGCGGCGCGGCCCGTCCCAGGCCCGCTTCACCACCAAGGAGCTGCGCGAGCTGGCCGGCCTGCCGGACACCGAGGTGGTCGTGGACGAGGCCGAGCTGGCGCTGGACCCGGCGTACGGCGACCCCTCCGCGCTGCCGGCGGCACAGCGGCGCAACGTGGAGGTGCTGCGCGTCTGGGCGGCGGCCGCACCGGCCCGCGGCGCCCGACGGCGGATCCGGCTCCGGTTCTTCCTGCGGCCCGTCGAACTGCTCGCCGACAAGGGCCGGTTGGGCGCGGTGCGTTTCGAGCGGACCGTTCCGGACGGGCACGGCGGGGTGACGGGCACCGGGCGGTACGAGGACATCGAGGCCCAGTTGGTGCTGCGCTCGGTGGGCTATCGCGGGGTGCCGCTGGAGGGGCTGCCGTTCGATCCTGAGCGGGGCACGGTGCCGCATCTCGCGGGGCGGGTCCTGCGCGCGGGCGCGGTGGCACCGGGCGAGTACGTGGCGGGCTGGATCAAGCGGGGCCCCACCGGGGTCATCGGCACCAACCGGCCGTGCGCGAAGGAGACGGCGACGTCCCTGCTGGAGGACGGCCCCGTCCTCGCACGGCGGGAGCTGCCGGGTGATCCGCTCCAGCTGCTGCGGGCCGCCGGAGCCGAACCCGTCGAGTGGGCGGGGTGGCTGGCGATCGAGCGGGCCGAGGCGGCGCTGGGCGCCTCACTGGGGCGGGGCGTGGTGAAGCTGCCGGACTGGGCGGCGTTGTGGACGGCGGCGAGTACCGCCGGAATCGGTGTACAGGACACACAGCAGCAACACCGGTGAAATCAACAAACTGTTCAAGCCCCGTACGTTCTCGTGCTGTTCGGCCTGCTCGGCCTGTTGGGCCCCTTTGACCCCTTCGGCCCCTTCGGTCCGTTCGGTCCGCTCAGCCCGTTCGGATGCCCCCCGTCGCCGCTCTGGAGTGCCTATGACCACGACCGCGCCCGTTCATCCCGTCGACGAGGTGCCGCCCGCACGCCAGTTGGCCGCCTTCGGCCTCCAGCACGTACTCGCGATGTACGCGGGCGCGGTGGCCGTGCCGCTGATCGTGGGCGGTGCGATGAAGCTGTCGCCCGCCGATCTGGCGTATCTGATCACCGCCGACCTGCTGGTGTGCGGTATCGCCACGCTGATCCAGTGTGCCGGCTTCTGGCGGTTCGGCGTACGGCTGCCGATCATGCAGGGCTGTACGTTCGCTGCGGTGTCGCCCATGGTGCTGATCGGGACGACCGGCGGCGGACTGCCCGCGATCTACGGGTCGGTGATCGTGGCCGGGCTCGCGATCATGCTGCTGGCGCCCCTGTTCGGCAGGCTGCTGCGCTTCTTCCCGCCGCTGGTCACCGGCACCGTCATCCTGATCATCGGTATCTCGTTGTTGCCGGTCGCGGGCAACTGGGTAGCGGGCGGAACCGGTTCGGCGGACTTCGGGGCACCGAAGAACATCGGGCTGGCCGCGTTCGTCCTCGCCGTGGTGCTCGCCGTGCAGCGGTTCGCGCCGGTGTTCCTGAGCCGGATCGCGGTGCTGATCGGCATCGTGGTGGGGCTCGCGGTCTCGGTGCCGTTCGGGTTCACCGACTTCGACGGGGTCGGGGACGCCGACTGGGTCGGGATCAGTACACCGTTCCACTTCGGTGCGCCCGCCTTCGAGGCGTCGGCGATCATCTCGATGCTGGTCGTGGCGCTGGTCACCATGACCGAGACGACCGGAGACCTCATCGCGGTCGGCGAGATGACCGGCCGCGAGGTCGAGCCGCGCACCCTTTCCGACGGGCTGCGCGCCGACGGGCTGTCGACCGTCCTCGGCGGCGTCTTCAACACCTTCCCCTACACCGCGTACGCGCAGAACGTCGGCCTGGTGGGCATGACCCGGGTGCGCAGCCGCTGGGTCGTCGCCACCGCGGGCGGCATCCTCGTGCTGCTGGGCCTGCTGCCCAAGCTGGGCGCGGTGGTGGCCGCCGTTCCGGCGCCGGTCCTCGGCGGGGCCGGACTGGTGATGTTCGGGACGGTCGCCGCGAGTGGTCTGCGAACGCTGGCCGAGGCCGACTTCAAGGGGAACCACAACCTGACGGTGGTGGCCGTGTCGGTCGCGATGGGCGTGCTGCCGGTCGGCGTGCCGACGATCTACGAGCAGTTCCCCGACTGGTTCCGGACGGTGATGAACAGCGGTATCAGCGCGGGCTGTCTGACGGCGATCGTCCTGAACCTGCTCTTCAACCACCTGCCCTCGAAGGCCGGTCCGGCGCCGGAGACGGTCGCCCTGCCGACCGGCGGCGGCGAGGAGCCCGTCGGCGACGTGACGGGCAGGTCCGGGCAGGAAGTCGTCTAGACGGCCGTGGGCGGCCGGGCTCACCGGCCGCCCACGGAAGCATCAACTCGCGTCGCAGGTGGCTCCGTTGAGTGTGAAGATGCCGGGCGCCGCACTGTTGCCGGTGTGGTTCGCCTGGTAGCCGATGGTGACGCTCGCGTGGGGGGCGAGCGTGCCGTTGTACGTGGCGTTGGTCGCCGTCACCGCCCCGGAGGCCGGTGCGTAGGTGGCGCCCCAGCCGTTGGTGATGGTCTGGCCGGCGGGCAGGGTGAAGCCGAGCCGCCAGCCGTCGACCGTGGTGGTTCCGGTGTTGGTCAGGGTCACGGAGGCGGTCAGACCGGTGTTCCAGGCGCTGGTCGTCGCGGTCACCCGGCAGCCGCCGGGCTGGGGCTGCGGGGTGGGGCCGGCGGCGTCCAGGCCGAAGAAGGTGATCACGCGGGCGGCCATGCCCCAGGCGTACAGGTTGTGGCCGACGCCCTGGAGGCTGACGGCCTCCACGGGGGCCTGGTCACCCGTGCCGCCGTACCGGGTGCGGGTCCAGCCCGAGACGGGCGAGTCGGTGGCGGCCGGGGCCTGGCTCACACCCCGCACGTTGGTCCACTGCTTGATCTCCTCACCGAAGTTGGGGTAGCGCAGCACATCGTCCTCGGTGCCGTGCCACACCTGCATACGCGGCCGGGACCCGGTGTAGCCGGGGTAGGCCGTACGAACGAGGTCGCCCCACTCCTGCGCGGTGTGGATCACGGTGCCGCCGGAGCAGGCGCTGTTCCACTCGGATCCGTCCGTGGTGGCGAAGCAGCCGAAGGGAACCCCGGAGAAGGCGGATCCGGCGGCGAACACGTCGGGGTAGTCGCCGAGCAGGACGTTGGTCATCATCGCCCCGGAGGAGATTCCGGTGGCGTAGACGCGGCTGGTGTCGGCCGCGTAGGCGGCGCTCACCCAGTCGATCATCGACTTGACGCCGACCGGGTCGCTGCCGCCGCCACGCCTGAGCGCCTGGGGCGAGGAGACGTCGAAGCACTTGCTGCTCCGGGTGACGGACGGGTAGACCACCACGAACCCGTACAGGTCGGCGAGCTGGGAGTACTCGGTGCCGGAGTACATCGCGGGCCCGGAGCCGCCGCACCAGTGCACCGCGACGAGCACCGGGGGGTGAGCGGTGACGGTGGCCGGCGCGTAGACGTACATCTGGAGACTGCTGGGGTTGGCGCCGAACCCGGTGACCTCGGTGAGCGTGGCCGCGGGGACCGGCGCGGCGGCCTGTGGACGCGCGGTGGCCGTGGGGGCGGCGAGAAGAGCGGCGGTGAGCAGGAGCAGCAGTACCCCGCAGAACGAACGCAGGGCTCTCCCAGGGGAGTTCGACACGTGCCTGTCCCTTTCTGGTAGCGGCTCGGGGGACGTCGTACGTGGGGTGCGCGAGAGGGAAGCGGCGGCTCGGCAGGTGGCGTCGGCCTGCCTCGGCAGACCCGGACGCACGCCCCTCTCCGACAGTCACGAGAAGGACGTCCGCCCCGCATGGTGGCACGCGCACGCTGGCCATGGAAGCGCTCCCACGCCAACTCCCCGCAAGCCCTTACTGGTTGACCGGGGCCCGTCCGGTCGGTCGCATGCGTTCTGCGCAAAGCGTTGACTAGAAAGCGCTTGCCCCCTACGTTCCGTTCAGCAGTGTGACCGAGCCGCTCACTACGACCCCACAAAGGGCCGCACTGCCCCGCAGGTCGTTCAACAAGACATACGTGATTCACGTACCTGACCCTTCCCCTCCCCTGAAGGGACGCACCCGCATGCACACAGGGCCCCCGCGTGCACAGGAGCAAAGATCCGCCCCCGCCACGACGGCCGCCGCTCACGCGCCGGCGGCGATCCTCGCCCCGCGCCGGTCGGCCGGTGCCGGAACGCTCTGACCACTCGCCGCTCTCCCCGCCCCCCACCAGGAAGAAGGCATCGGGACATGACTTCACCAGCACTGCCGCGCCGACGGCGCACCCTGACCGGCGCACTCGCCGCCCTCGCGCTTTCGGTTGGCATGATCATGACTACCGGGGCGCTGACTCCGGCGAACGCCGCCACCTGGCCCAGCGCGACCGGCAGCCAGGCGGTCTCCTCGACCATCGCGCTGTCCGGCACCAAGGACTACGGGATGATCCGCCTCTACGGCACCGGTGACCTGGGCAGCGGCAGCCAGGACGAGGACCAGGGGCCGATCCTGGAACTGGCCGCCGGCGCGGTGCTCAAGAACGTCATCATCGGCGCCCCCGCCGCCGACGGCATCCACTGCAAGGGCGCCTGCACGCTGCAGAACGTCTGGTGGGAGGACGTCGGCGAGGACGCGGCGACCTTCCGCGGCTCCTCGTCGTCCAACGTGTACACCGTCTCGGGCGGTGGCGCGCGGTCGGCCAGCGACAAGGTGTTCCAGTTCAACGGCGCCGGCACACTGAACGTCTCCAACTTCGCGGTGCAGACGTTCGGCACCTTCATCCGCTCCTGCGGCAACTGCTCGACGCAGTACAAGCGGACGATCAACCTCAACACCATCGAGGCGACCTACTCGGGCAGCAAGCTCGTCGGCATCAACACCAACTACGGCGACAGCGCGACCCTGAAGAAGATCACCATCGTCGGGGACGGCAGCAAGAAGATCATCCCGTGCCAGAAGTACATCGGCAACAACACGGGGGCGGAGCCGACCACCAACGGCACCAGCGCGGACGGGACCTACTGCAAGTACGCGTCGTCCGACATCACCTACAAGTAGCCCCCACCTGCAAGTAGCCCCGCACCGGTCCCCCCACGGTAAGAAGGCGGCCGTACGAAGCGCCCCCGCACGGCGCTTCGCACGGTCGCCGCACCTATGCGCCGGCCCCCGACACCTTGGTGACGAGCTCCCGTTGACCGTGACCGTAGGCGGTGCGCAGGGCCGGTCCCGGCCAGGCGGCGGGGAGGAGTCCGGCCGGCAGCACCGGGTCGGCGACGAGGTGCCGTACGACCGCGGCGAGGACCGTGAAGCGGTCGGCGGGCCGCCGGGTCCGCTCGACGTGGGACAGCAGGACCCGGGCCGTCCGCGCCCACGCGTCGAGGGACCACAGTCGGGCGACCAGGTCGGGGGCGGGCGAGCCGGGGCGGGCGGTGAAGTGCTGGAGCACGTCCCCGAGATCCACGGGCCAGGGCCGGCCCAGATTGGCCGGCCGCAGCCAGACCCCCTCGCGGAGCTCGGCGAGCCGGAGGGCGCTCAACCGCCCGCGCAGTTCGGCGCGCTCGGCGGGGCCGCGACCGGTCGCGGTGATGACGGCCATCTCCCACTCACCGTCCCACGCGCGCGTGTCCGGATGCACGGCGTCGTCCTGGCGGCGCTGGCGCTCCAGCAGCCGGTCACTGAGCCGGTAGACGCCGTCCGTCCGCCGCAGGTCACCCGCCGCCACCATCCGGCTGAGCGCGGCCCGCACCGTCGATCCGCCGACGCCGAACGGCTCCACCCCACGCACCAGGTCCTTCGCCGCCATCTCGGGCGGGTGCGTGCCCAGCAGCAGACTCAGGACCACCGATCGCGCGGACAGCGGCGGCAGGTCGACCTCGCCGGGCTCCACCGGCACGTTCATCCGCATGAGGCCGTACTTTACGTGGGCTCTGATGTTGCACTATTGCTGCAGCCGCAGGAAACGTGCAACATGGCCGCATGGCCCAGATACTCACCCCGCCGCAGCCGCAGGCCCCGGCCGTGCCGCCCGTCTCCTCCTACGCCACGCACGACGTCACCAATCAGCCTCCGCCCCTGGCCCCGTACGACGCCTCCGACGACGTGGCCCTGCTGGAGGGGCTGCGGCGGGAGGGCGCCGGATGGGCGGAGCCGGACGTCCGCCGGATCGGTCTGCTGGCGGGCGGCGTCGAGGCGCAGGAGTGGGGCGACCTGGCCAACCGGCACGAGCCCGTACTGCGTACGCACGACCGGTACGGGCACCGTGTCGACGAGGTCGACTTCCACCCCGGCTGGCACGAGCTGATGCGGGTCGCGGTCGCGGAGGGGCTGGCCGGCGCGCCCTGGGCGGACGACCGGCCGGGCGCCCATGTGGCGCGCACCGCGGGCGGTCTCGCCTGGGGGCACACCGATGCCGGGCACGGCTGCCCCACGTCGATGACCTATGCGGCCGTCCCCGCGCTGCGTCGCCAGCCGGAGCTCGCCGCCGTCTACGAGCCGCTGCTGACCGGCCGGGAGTACGACCCGGGGCTGCGGGCGCCGACACAGAAGCGAGGACTGCTCGCGGGCATGGGGATGACCGAGAAACAGGGCGGCTCGGACGTCCGGACGAACACGACGACGGCCCTGCCCACGGCGGAGCCCGGTGTCTACACCCTGCGCGGGCACAAGTGGTTCACATCGGCTCCGATGTGCGATGTCTTCCTGGTGCTGGCGCAGGCGCCCAACGGGCTCTCGTGCTTCCTGGTACCGCGCGTGCTGCCCGACGGCACCCGCAACACGTTCCGCGTCCAGCGGCTGAAGGACAAGCTGGGCAACCGCTCCAACGCGTCCTCCGAGCCCGAGTTCGACGGGACCGTGGCCTGGCTGGTCGGGCCCGAGGGACAGGGCGTGAAGACCATCATCGAGATGGTCAACTGCACCCGCCTGGACTGCGTGATGATGTCGGCGACGCTGATGCGCAAGACGCTCGTCGAGGCGGGGCATCACGTGCGGCACCGCAGTGCCTTCGGGGCGCGGCTGCTGGACCAGCCGCTGATGCGCAATGTGCTGGCCGACCTGGCGCTGGAGTCGGAGGCCGCCACCACGCTCACCCTGCGGCTGGCCGGGGCTGCGGACCGGGCGGTGCGCGCGGACGACGGCCAGGAGGCCGAGCAGGCCTTCCGGCGGATCGCCACCGCCGTCGGCAAGTACTGGGTGACCAAACGCGGGCCGGCCTTCACGGCGGAGGCCCTGGAGTGTCTCGGCGGCAACGGATATGTGGAGGACTCCGGAATGCCCCGCCACTACCGCGAGGCACCCCTGCTGTCCATCTGGGAGGGGTCGGGCAACGTCAACGCCCTCGACGTGCTGCGGGCGTTGACCCGCGAACCGGCCACAGCGGACGCCCTGTTCGGTGAACTCGCCCTGGCGCGGGGCGCGGACGCCCGCCTCGACGCCGCCGTCTCGCGGCTGCGGACCCGGCTGGGCGAGGCGACACCGACCGGCGCCCGCCGGCTGGTGGAACAGATGGCCCTCACCCTCCAGGCCTCGCTCCTGGTCCGGCACGCCCCGCCCGCCGTCGCCGACGCGTTCTGCGCGACCCGGCTGGGCGGCGACTGGGGGTACGCCTTCGGCACCCTCCCGGACGGCGCCGATCTCGACGGGATCCTGGAACGGAGCCTTCCCGGCACGAACTGACCTCTCTCACGGGTGCGTCGCCGCCGGCCCCTCGGCGGCCCGCGCTCCACGCCCGGTCGTCGGGTTTCCGTCCGGGCAGGGGCGCGGGCACGGGTCGGGTCAGCCCGTCGGGCGGCCCCGGAGCGCGTCGAAGCGGGCCCAGTCGAGGTCCCACTGCTCCACCCGTCGGCGTTCCAGCCGGCCCCGCAGGACACTGCCGCCCGCCAAGGGGAGGGTGGCCGCGCCGACTCCCGCCAGGCCGCCGACGAGGGAGGCGCGCAGTCTGGCCTGGGCGGCGGTGGCCGGTTTCGTCACCAGGCGGCCCTGCCGGTCCGTCCAGACCGTGACGGGGGTGCCCGCAGCGCTGCCGGGGCCGACCCGGACCTGGCCGTTGTGCGCGGAGCCGTCCGGTCCGGTCCAGCCCACCTTCGCCCACACCTGGTCACCGGCGGTGGAACCGTTCACGGCGGCCTTGCCCGGGGCCTGCTCGGTCAGCCGCCCCAGGAGGGGCCGCCACTCGACGCGTTCGCGCGCGAGACCGTGTTCGACGGACCCAGCGGTCGCCCACCCCGCCAGCACTCCGGCGAGGACGGTCAGCGCCCACACGCCGAGCACGACCCAGGCCTCCACCGTGTCGGCGCGCCGCTTGAGCGGGTTGCGCCGCCAACGCCACAGCCACACCTTCGGACCACGGAACGCCATCGAAGGCTTCCTCCTCATGAGCGCATGAACATCCCGGCCGCCCTCCCATACGGGGCAGGCGGCCCCGATGCTCAGGCCGAATTCCTCGTCCCGGCGGTCCCACGGGCCCGGCACCCGCGCGGGCGTCCCGCCGACAGCGGCCGACGTCCTGCGCTCCCGACCCGCCGTCGCCGCTGTGACCTGCGGCAACGGCATTTCCAGAGGTGACTGTCAGTGGCGGGGTGCAGACTGGCCGGTGTCTGGGACAAGGACGTCAAAGACACCGCGGAGGTGATCGGCATGACCGAAGCACTGCTGGCAGTGGGCACGCGCAAAGGCCTGTTCATCGGGCGTCGGCGCGACGGCGCATGGGAGTTCGACGAATCCCCCTACTTCAACGCACAGGCGATCTACTCGGTCGCCATCGACACCCGCGGCGACCGGCCGCGGCTGCTGGCCGGCGGCGACAGCGCGCACTGGGGCCCGTCGGTGTTCCACTCCGACGACCTCGGCCGGACCTGGACCGAACCGGCCGCACCCGCCGTCAAGTTCCCTCAGGACACGGATGCCTCGCTGGAGCGGGTGTGGCAGCTGCACCCGGCGGCCGCCGAGCCGGACGTGGTGTACGCGGGCACGGAACCGGCCGCGCTGTACCGCTCGCGGGACCGTGGCGAGAGCTTCGAGCTGGTCCGCCCGCTGTGGGAGCACCCCACCCGCTCGAAGTGGGTGCCGGGCGGTGGCGGCGAGGGCCTGCACACGGTCCTCACCGACAGCCGCGACCCGCGGTCGGTGACCGTGGCCGTGTCGACGGCCGGGGTGTTCCGCACGAGCGACGGCGGCGCGAGCTGGGCGCCCGCCAACTCCGGTGTCGCCGCGGTGTTCCTGCCGGATCCGAACCCGGAGTTCGGCCAGTGCGTGCACAAGGTCGCGAGGGACGCGGCGAACCCGGACCGCCTCTACCTCCAGAACCACTGGGGGGTCTACCGGAGCGACGACAAGGGCGGGCAGTGGACCGACATCGGCGCCGGTCTGCCCTCCACGTTCGGCTTCGCCGTCGCCGCGCACCCGGCCCGCGGGGACACGGCGTACGTGTTCCCGATCAACGCCGACGCGGACCGGGTGCCCGCCGACCACCGGTGCCGGGTCTTCCGTACCTCGGACGCGGGCCGGAGCTGGGAGCCGCTCACGGCGGGCCTGCCGCAGGAGGACCACTACGGCACGGTGCTGCGCGACGCGCTCTGCACGGACGACGGCGACCCGGCGGGGGTGTACTTCGGCAACCGCAACGGCGAGGTGTTCGCCTCGGCCGACGACGGCGACAGCTGGCGGCAGTTGGCCTCACACCTGCCGGACGTCCTGTGCGTACGGGCCGCGGTGGTCGGATGAGCGCAACCGTGCGCGGGGGGCGGCCGTCCGGCCTTGGCCACCGGTTGATCAACGCCGTGTGTACGGCAGTAGGGTGACGCCGTGGCACCACGACCCTTGCATGAAATCGTCGAGCCGGGCTGGGCCGAGGCCCTCGAACCCGTCGCCGGGAGGATCGCCGAGATGGGCGACTTCCTGCGCGCGGAGATCGCCGCCGGACGCACCTACCTCCCCGCCGGACAGAACGTCCTACGGGCCTTCCAGCAGCCCTTCGAGGACGTCCGCGTCCTGATCGTGGGGCAGGACCCGTATCCGACGCCCGGGCACGCGGTGGGTCTGTCGTTCTCGGTCGGCCCGGAGGTCCGTCCGCTGCCGGGCAGCCTGATCAACATATACCGGGAGCTGAACACCGACCTGGGCCAGTCCCAGCCGTCCAACGGCGACCTGACGCCGTGGACGCGGCAGGGGGTGCTGCTGCTCAACAGGGCGCTCACCACAGCCCCGCGCAAACCGGCCGCACACCGCGGCAAGGGCTGGGAGGAGGTCACCGAGCAGGCGATACGGGCGCTGGCGGCGCGCGGCAAGCCCCTGGTGTCCATCCTGTGGGGCCGGGACGCCCGTAACCTGCGTCCGCTGCTGGGGGATCTGCCCTCGGTGGAGTCCGCGCACCCCTCCCCCATGTCGGCGGACCGGGGCTTCTTCGGCTCGCGGCCGTTCAGCAGGGCGAACGACCTGCTGGTCCGGCAGGGAGGACAGCCGGTGGACTGGCGCCTGCCGTGACCGTCGGCGCCGGATCGGGAGACGGGTCCGGTCCGGGAGACAGGGCCGGTCCGGGCGACGGGTCCGGTCCGGGAGGCAGGGCCGGTCCGGGCAACGGGTCCGGTCCGGGAGGCAGGGCCGGGACCGCGGATGGCTCCGGTGGCGGCATCCTCGCCGTGGACTCGGGTGGTTCCGGTCTCCGGGTCGTCCTGGGGACCGCCGAGCGCGGCGCCCTCGCCCAGCGCTCGTCCCAGGTGCCCGTGCGCACCGGTTCCCGGGGCATCGACCCGGACCACCTGATGGCACAGCTGACGCCGCTGGTAAGGGCGTTGTCGGCCGAGACCGGCGTCCTCCGGCCCGCTACGGCGGTCGTGGGCGCGGCGGGGCTCAGCACCCTGGGCGACGCGCTGCGCGCCGAGCTCCCGGGCGCGCTGGCGCGGGAGTTCGGCGTCCGGACGACCGCGCTCGCCGCCGACGCCGTCACCGCCTATGTCGGCGCGCTCGGCCCGCGGCCGGGCGCCGTGGTGGCCGCGGGCACGGGCCTGATCGCGATCGGTACGGACCTGACGGCATGGCGGCGGGCGGACGGCTGGGGCCATCTGCTGGGCGACTGCGGCGGCGGCGCCTGGATCGGGCGGGCCGGTCTGGAAGCCGCCCTGCGCGCGTACGACGGACGTCCCGGCGGGTCGGCCGCCCTGCTGGTCCGGGCCGAGGAGCGGTTCGGTCCGCTGACCGCGCTGCCCGGTCAGCTCTACCCCCGCCCGGACCGCCCGGCCGTCCTCGCCTCCTTCGCGCCGCAGGTGGCCGTCTGCGCCGAGGAGGACCCGGTCGCCGCCGGCATCCTGCGCGACGCGGCCCGGCACATGGCCGAGTCGGCCGCCGCCGTCTGCCCGGCCGGCGGGGAGCCCCGGATCGCCCTCACCGGCGGCCTGTCCAGGATGGGCGACCCGCTCCTCGTGCCCGTGGAGGAGGAACTGGCGCGACTGCTGCCGCATGCCGTGCGGGTGCCCGCCGAGGGCGATCCACTGGACGGCGCCGTGCGCATCGCCACCGAACTCGCGGCGGGCGCGTTCACGCTGCCGCGCGAGGAGAGCCTGCTCTCGGTGGAGAGCCCGGTGAACCCCATCTGATGCATCGTACGTAGGGAACGTACGTCATGCCCCAAAAGGGGGATTACCGCCTCCGAGGGCAAGTCACCTGGAAAACATGCTGATCACTTCTGATCCGTACGTAACTCATCAGACAAAACCGGACGGATACCGCTCACGTGCACCCTCCCCGAACAGGGGAGCCCAGGAAGCCAGTAACATGCGTCGCCATGAGCTCCCCCACTGGGCCCGCGTCCGGCCTGCCAGTACGAATGCCGCGGCCTCGCCAGCCCGGGCGGCACCGCCGACCCGAGCCGCTGGCGGCTCCCGAGGGCGCGCCCGCGCTCGTCCTCGCGGTGCCTGGTCCGCCGAGCGCCGCCACCCGCGGCCTCGCCGAGGAGATCGTGAGCATCGCCCGCTCCGAGCTGCCCGGCCTCGACGCCCGCATCGGCTACCTGGACGGGGACGACACCGGTTTCCCCACCCTGCAGTCCGTTCTCGCGCACGCAGCCGACGAACGCACCGCGCGCTTCGAGCAGGCCCGTGCCGCCGGACTGGACGTCAAGGAGCCCGACGGCCCGGTGGGCGTCGTCGTGCCGCTGCTGGCCGGCCCCGACGGCGCGCTGCTGCGCCAGGTCCGCCAGGCCGTCATGGAGAGCCGGATCGCGGCCGAGCTGACCGATGTGCTCGGCCCGCACCCGCTGCTCGCCGAGGCCCTGCACGTGCGCCTGTCCGAGGCCGGTCTGGCCCGTGCCGACCGCGCCCGGCTGTTCACCGTGGCGACGGCCGCGGACGGCATCATCCTCGCCTCCGTGGGTGGCGAGGAGGCCGTGCAGGCCGCCGGGATCACCGGCATGCTGCTCGCCGCGCGCCTCGCCGTGCCGGTGATGGCCGCGGCACTCGACCAGGAGGGTTCCATCGCCTCCGTCGCGGAGCAGCTGCGCTCCTCCGGCTCCCAGAACCTGGCGCTGGCGCCCTACCTGATCGGCCCGGAGATCGACGCCACGCTGATCGTCGAGGCGGCCAGGGAAGCCGGTTGCGCCGCCGCCGAGGCGCTCGGCCCGTACCCGGCCATCGGCAAGCTCGCGCTGGCCAAGTACACGACCGCCCTCGGTATCGCCCCGCCGCAGCCCCAGGGCGCGCCGGTCCGCTGAGCCGACCGCACGGACGCCGTACGAACGAAGGGCCCGCTCCGGGTGACGAGCGGGCCCTTCGCGTCGGCGCCCCGGATTCGGCGCGGGGCCGGCCGGGGCCGCGGAACAGCAGCGGCTCCCCGGGTTCGGCGCCGAGCGGCGGTGCGGGTCAGCCGAGGACGACGCAGGAGGCGGCGGGGACCGCGATCGAGCCGCTGCGCCGGGGCAGGCCGGTCGCGGGGTCGAGGGAGAACCAGGTGACGTCGCCCGAGCGTTCGTTCGCGACGTACAGGAAACCGCCGGACTCGGCGACGGCCCGCGGCCAGTGTCCGGCGCAGGGCACGGTCCCGACCAGCCGCAGCGCCTCCCCCGCGCCCTCCACGGCGAACACGGAGAGCACGTCCTCGCCTCGGGTGGCGGTCCGGACGAACCGGCCGTCGGGCGAGACGACGAGCCCCGAGGGGTAGGCGTCCCCGGCCGGTGCGCCGGGCAGTACGGCGGCCTCGGCCAGCGGCTTCAGGGAGCCGTCCGAGGCGTCCCACCGGCAGACGGTGACGGTCGGGGTGAGCTCGTTGACCACGTAGGCGTAGCCGCCTCCGGGATGGAAGGCCAGATGGCGCGGCCCCGAGCCGGGGCGCAGCGCGTGCTCCCGGTGCAGGACGGGGCTGCCGTCGCGCAGGGCGCACACCCGCACGGAGTCCGTCCCGAGGTCCACACTGACCGCCCAGCGCCCGCTCGGGTCGGGTTGCACCTGGTGGGCGTGCGGGGCCTGCTGGCGGCGCGGGTGCGGGCCCGAGCCGGTGTGCCGCAGGACGCCGGAGGCGACGCGGGCGAGGGTGCCGTCGGCGCGGACGGGGACGGCGGTGACGCTGCCGGAGCCGTAGTTGGCGGTGAGGACGTGTCCGTCGAACACGCTGAGGTGCGTGGGGCCGCTGCCGCCGACCGGCACGGGCGGCCCGGTCTGCTCCGGCGCGTCGCCCGTCACCCGGTACGCGGCCACCGCGCCGTCCGCCGTCTCGCTGACCGCGTACAGGGTGTCCCCGGTGGCCGACAGGGCCAGATACGAGGGGTCGGGGAGGCCGTTCACGCTGCTCAGGACGGTCAGCGCGCCGCTGACCGGGTCCACGGCGGCGACCACGATCCCAGGTCCTCCAGCCGCCGTGAACGAGCCGATGAACGCCCGCCGTCGCCTTCCGCCGAGGTCTGCCACCGCTGTCCCCTCCCGGGTCGCCGCTGCCGCTGCTGACGCTGCTGCTCGGGGTGACCGTAGCAGTCGATCACCAGCGGTCTAGACCAGGCGCGCTCGCTCGGCCGGGCGACGGCGCCCGGGTGGCGGGCCGGCGCGGCCGGCAGCCGGGCGGGCTCAGGCGCCGACCGGGACGCGGGTGGCGCCGCGAAGGGGCACGGCGAGTTCGAGGAGGGCCCGCTCCAGGGCGTGGAGGTGGGCCAGCACCGGCTCGGCCGCCGTGCCGAGCGGTACGGCGACGGTCTCGGCCGGGCGCGGCCGCGCGTCGGTCGGCGGTGCGGTGAGCGCCTCGACCGCGGCCTCCACCCGCCAGCAGGCGGCGACGAGGCGGGCGTCGTGCGAGGCCTCGGGGTCTGCGGCGACCGAGGCCAGCCCGCGCACCTCACGGGCGCAGTCGTCGAGCAGCTCCAGCACATGCCGGGCCCTGCCCTTGCGCGCCCGCAGGGGGCTGAGCGGATGCACCAGCGGCGCCAGGGACAACCGGACCCGGGCGAGGATCTGCTCCAGTTCGACCACCCGCCGGGCCGGGTCCGCCGCAGCGGATCCCGCGAGCCGGGCCGCGGCCTCGGCGGTGCAGAGGTGCACACAGCGCAGCGCGCGCTCCACCCAGGCGTCGGTGACGGAGTGCGTGGTCACCGGGAGCACCAGCAGCACCGCCAGCGCGGCTCCCAGCGCCCCTACGGCCGTCTCCGTCACCCGCAGGGCGAGCAGCGCCGGGTCGAGCAGGCCGAGCAGCCCGTACAGCGCGCTCGCCATGACGGTGACGGCGAGCATCATCCAGGTGTAGGACACGGCGGCCGAGTAGAAGATCCCGAAGACGCCGACGGCGACCACCACGGCGGTCGCCACCGGCTCCCCGTGCAGGGGCAGCGCCACGACCAGACCCAGCACGATCCCGAGGACGGTCCCGAGGAACCTCCGGAACCCCCGCACAAGGGTCTCGCCGCGCGAGGTGGTGTTCACGAACACCCACCAGGTGGCACCCACGGCCCAGTACCACCGCTGGTCCGACAGCGCCTGCCCGGCGACGAGGGCGAAGCCCGCGCCCACGGTGGCCTGCGTCGCCTGCCGCGTGGTGATCCGCGCCAGCCCCGTCCCACCGGCCGGCGGGGCGACGGCCGCCGGTGCCGGCAGCCGGCGTTCGTAGGGCCACACCCCGAACCGCACCGCGGACGACGCGGCGATCGACAGCAGGACGGCCGCGCACAGCTCGGGCAGCCGGCCGGGGACGGTGTGCAGGAACTGGGCGGCGAAGAAGGTCATGAACGCGAACACCCCGAGCGAGTGCCCGCGCGGCCCCCAGCGGCGTGCGTACACCCCGGCTCCGACCACGGCGAGGAAGGCCGCGTCCCGGGCTACGGGCACATCGTGCAGGACGGCCGCGAGAGCGAGCACCGGCAGCCCGACGACCGGGAGGAGAGCGGTGGTCACGGCCTGTCCGCGCACCGTCGCGTCCGTCACCGTGAACAGCGCGAGCAGCGCGGCCAGGCCGCCGGTGATGGCCGCCACCAGCGACTGTCCGGCCAGCCCGCACAGTACGACGGCGAGCCCGATGCCGAGCACGGCCCGGCAGGCGAACCGCAGTCGCACCCGTCCGGGATCGGGTGCCACGAACGCCCTCTTCAGCAAGCTGCCCCGCCCTTTCCCCACCCTGACGCGCCGCGGATGTGCCGCGACATGAGAAAGGCGCCGCGGAGGTCCGCAGCGCCATCGACTCCGCCATTGGAGCATCCGGAGGGCTGCTGGTTCAACAGGGACCGAGGCAACTGAGCCAATGGCCCATCCTGGGCAGGATCTCCCCGACCATCAGCTAGCCAACGGCACCCCTTGGCCGACACCCTCGGCGCCGGCACCCAGCCCCCAAGTGGCTCGGACCCCGTCCGGTGCACTGGGCCATTGGTACAGTCGGCGCTGATCACGAACGCGCGAGGAGGCCCGCCGGATGGCCGTGGACGAGCTGGACACCCGCATCCTGCGCCTGCTGCTCGATCAGCCGCGGACGAGCGTGCGGGAGTACGCCCGGCTCCTCGGTGTCGCGCGCGGCACCCTTCAGGCCCGCCTCGACCGGCTGGAGCGGGACGGCGTGATCACCGGCGCGGCGCCGTCGCTCTCCCCCGCCGCACTGGGCCACCCGGTCCTCGCGTTCGTGCACATCGAGGTCACCCAGGGACACCTCGACGACGTGGGCGACGCGCTGGCCGCCGTGCCGGAGATCGTCGAGGCGTTCTCCATCACCGGCGGCGGCGACCTCATCACCAGGGTCGTCGCGCGCGACAACGCCCACCTGGAGGACGTCATCCAGAAGCTGATCAGCCTGCCCGGCGTGGTCCGCACCCGTACCGAGGTCGCGCTGCGCGAGCGCGTGCCGCACCGGCTGCTGCCGCTGGTGGAGTCGATCGGGCGAGCGGTCTCGAAGTAGCGCCGGCGTTCGCAACTTTCCGTCCCGTCAGACCCGTTGACGCTCCCCCGCCACCCCTCTAGCGTCTGGTCGACCATCCGCACGCCGTTCGCGATATCGAACGACAGTGTGGGTCACCTGTGGCCCGGAGGAGCAGCACATGGCACCGCCCCTCACCCGACGGATCCTTCTCCAGAGCGCGATGCTGGCGACGGCCGTTCCGGCGATCTCCGCCACGGCGGCCGCGGAGGCCTCGGCGGCCGCCCTCCCGCCCCCGACCGCCTGGTCCCTCCAGCCCTTCGGCCTCGAGGACGTCACGCTCGGCGCCGGTGTCTTCGCCGCCAAGCGGCAGCTGATGCTCGACCACGCCCGCGGCTACGACGTGAACCGGCTGCTCCAGGTCTTCCGCGCCAACGCCGGCCTCTCCACCCTCGGCGCGGTCGCCCCCGGCGGCTGGGAGGGCCTGGACGGGGAGGCCAACGGCAATCTGCGCGGCCACTACACCGGGCACTTCCTGACGATGCTCTCCCAGGCGTACGCGAGCACCGGTGATCAGGTGTTCGCGGACCGGATCCGCACGGCGGTCGGCGCCTTGACGGAGGTGCGCGAGGCCCTGCGGCACGACCCCGTCGCCCTGAGCACCGACGGGAGGTTCGCTACGGCCGTGGAGAACGTCCGCGGCTCCTACCAGTACGTCGATCTGCCCTCCGGCGTCCTCGGCGGCGCCACCGAGGTCACCCTCGCCGCCTGGGTGAAGCCCACCCATGACGCCGCCTGGACCCGGATCCTCGACTTCGGCAACGACACGACCCGGTATCTGTACCTGGCCGCCCGCAACGCGAGCGGGGTGCCCCGGTTCGCCATCACCACCGGCGGGGCGGGCGGCGAGCAGGGACTCGACGGCACGGCCGCGCTCCCCCTGAACCGGTGGAGCCACCTCGCGGTGACCCTCGCCGGAGGCACCGGCACCCTGTACGTCGACGGCACGGCCGTGGCCCGCAACGCCGCCATGTCGCTCACCCCGGCCGCCCTCGGCGCCCTCACCGGCCACTGGCTCGGCCGGTCCCACTACGCCTCCGACGCCGTCTTCGCGGGCGCCTTCGGCGGCTTCGACGTCTGGTCGCGTGCGCTGACCGCCGACGAGGTCGCCGGGCTGCCGAGCGCCCGGGCAACCGGCGACCTCGCCTCGTACGCCTTCGAGGAGACCTCGGGAAGCACGTTCGCGGACGCCTCCGGACGAGGCCTGACCGCCACCCTGCGCCGTACCTGGGGCGGGCCCAGCCATCCCGGGTTCCTCGCGGCCTACCCGGAGACCCAGTTCATCCAGCTGGAGTCGATGACCGGCTCCGACTACACGAAGGTGTGGGCGCCCTACTACACCGCCCACAAGATCCTCCGGGGTCTGCTGGACGCGTACCTGGCCACCGACGACGACCGCGCGCTCGACCTGGCGTCCGGGATGTGCGACTGGATGCACTCCCGGCTGTCGAAGCTGCCCGAGGCGACGCTCCAGCGCATGTGGGGGATCTTCTCAAGCGGGGAGTTCGGCGGCATCGTCGAGGCGATCTGCGATCTGCACGCCCTCTCCGGCAGGGCCGAACACCTCGCGCTGGCCCGGCTGTTCGACCTCGACAAGCTCATCGACGCCTGCGCGGCCGACACCGACACGCTCGACGGGCTGCACGCCAACCAGCACATCCCGATCTTCACCGGGCTGGTGCGGCTGTACGACGCGACGGGCGAGGCGCGCTACCTCACCGCCGCGAAGAACTTCTGGCACATGGTCGTACCGCACCGCATGTACGGCATCGGCGGCACCAGCACGGCCGAGTTCTGGAAGGCGAGGGACGTCGTCGCGGGGACGATCGGCGCGACCACCGCCGAGACGTGCTGCGCGTACAACATGCTGAAGCTGAGCCGGATGCTCTTCTTCCACGAGCAGGACCCGGCCTACATGGACTACTACGAGCGGGCCCTGTACAACCAGGTCCTCGGCTCCAGGCAGGACACCGCGGACGCGGAGAAGCCGCTGGTCACGTACTTCATCGGGCTCACCCCGGGCCATGTGCGCGACTACACCCCCAAGCAGGGCACGACCTGCTGCGAGGGCACCGGCATGGAGAGCGCCACCAAGTACCAGGACTCGGTGTACTTCCGGGCCGCCGACGGCGGCGCGCTGTACGTCAACCTGTACAGCGCGTCCACGCTCACCTGGGCCGAGAAGGGCGTCACCGTCACACAGAGCACCGACTTCCCGCGCGAGCAGGGCAGCACGCTCACCGTCCGGGGACGCCGGACCGCCTTCGCGCTGCGGCTGCGCGTGCCGTCCTGGGCGACGGCCGGCTTCGGGGTGACGGTCAACGGGCGCAGGGTCGACGGGACGCCGACGCCCGGCAGTTACTTCACGGTGGCTCGGACCTGGCGCGACGGGGACGTCGTCCGGGTGACGATGCCGTTCCGGCTGCGGGTCGAGAAGGCGCTCGACGACCCGTCCCTGCAGACCCTGTTCCACGGTCCCGTCAACCTCGTCGCCCGCAACTCCGCGACGACGTACCTGGAGTTCGGCCTCTACCGGAACGCGGCCCTCTCCGGCGACCTGCTGCCCTCCCTCACACCGGTGCGCGGGAAGCCGCTGCACTTCACCCTCGACGGCATGGGGTTCGCCCCGTTCTTCGAGGGCACCGAGGACCCGACCCACGCCTATGTACGACGGGCCGAGCCCAGGATCGTCCTCGGCAACAGCGACTCGGGCGTGGCGAACCCCGCGAAGACGGACGGCACCACCCTGCTCGACGAGGTGTGGGCGGCGGCGCCGTTCCGCGGGAAGCCGGCGCTGGTGGCGCGGGTGCGGACGGTGGTGGACGCCTGGGTGGCCGCCGGGCTGCTCGGCGCGGCCGACGGGGCGAAGGTGGTCAGCACCGCGCGCGCGGCGACCTACGTGCGCTGACGGTGAGCGAGGTCGCTACGACCGGCGGCGGGGCTTGCCGCCGCCGGTACCGCGCCGGCCGCCGCCCTTCGCGGCACCGCCCTTGGCTCCACCGCCCTTGGCTCCACCGCTGCGTCCGCGGGCACCCCCGGCGGTGCCCTTGCCCGCACCGGAGCCCGGCTGCGGCTTAGGGCGCTCGCGCTCGCCCTTGCGCTCCGTCGCCGGAGCCTGCTGGGCACGGCCCCGTGTGCTGTTGACGGTGCGGCCGCGGACGATGCCGATGAAGTCCTCGACCAGCTCGGTGGTCGCGTCCTCGGGCCAGGCGAGGCCGATGTCCGACTGCGGGGCGTCGACGACCGTGCGGTAGGTGAGGTCCTTGCGGTGGTGGAGGCGGGCCAGGGACTGGGGCACGACCAGTACGCCGATGTTCGCCGCGACCAGCTCGATCGCGTCCTCGGTGGTCGCCGGGCGCTCGAAGGCGGCCTCGCCGGGCAGCCGCTCCCAGCCGAGCACGTCGTCCAGCGGGTGCAGGACCACCTCGTCGGCGAGGTCGGCCACCGTGACCTCCTCGGCCGCGGTGATCAGATGGTCCCTGGGGACCACGACGACGGTGGTCTCCGTGTACAGAGGGATCGCGCTGAAGACCGTACGGTCGACCGGAAGCCGCACGAAGGCGGCGTCCGCGGCGCCCTCGCGCAAGACCTCGGAGGCCTCGGCGGGGGTCGCCTGGAGGAGGGTGAGGGGGGTGTCGGGCAGGCGCTCCGCCCAGATCCGCACCCATTTGGCGGGCGTCACTCCGGGGACGTACGCGAGCCGGAACGAGGAGGAGTCCGCCGAGTCGGTCATCCCGCCAGGCTACCGGCTGTGGTCGGAGGTCTCCGCCGCGGCCGATACCCTGGACTGTATGAAGTCCCAGCAGAGCACCCAGACGATGAAGCCCGCCACCGCGGCGAAGAAGCTGGGTGTGCACCTCCCCGCCACGCCCGCCGAGTTCCAGGAGGGCGTCGTCTCGCGCGCCGAGCTGACCGAACTCCAGGCGAACCCGCCCGAGTGGCTGCTCAAGCTGCGCGAGACCGGCCCGCACCCCCGTCCGGTGGTCGCGGCCAAGCTCGGCGTCTCCATCGCGGGCCTGTCCCGCGGCGGGGTGACCGAGGCGCTCACCACCGAGCAGATCGAGGCCGTCAAGGACGCCAGGCCCGAGTGGCTGGAGAAGGAGCGCGCCACGCAGGCCGAGGTCCGCAAGGAGACCGTCCGCATCAAGAAGCGCAACGCGGAGCGAGCCGAGTCCTGACCCCGGTCAGCGGCGCGGCACGAGGACGCTGAGGGCGTCGGCGCGGACGACGGCGGCGACCGCCGACCGGTCGACGAGGCCGAAGCCCTGCCCCGGCCCGAACCGGCCGACCAGCGCGGCGAGCACCGGGTTGACGCTCGTGAACGGGCCGAACGCAGCGGCGGGCACATGCCGCAGAGTGAACAGATCGGCGAGGTAGGACACCGCGGAGGAGAGGACCCCGGCGGCCACGGCGTAGCCGCCGGACCGGACGGTCGGCGGGTGGCGCAGGACCAGGACGACGCCGACCGGCAGGCACAGCACGGCGGAGACGGTCGCGGCGGCCGGCGCGATGGTCGGCGGCCCGAGGAACTCCGGGGCCACCGCGAGACCGAGACCGATGCGGTCGATGGCCGTGCAGAGCGACAGGTTCATCGTCCCGAAGACCACCGCCGGCAGCAGGACCGGGCCCCACTGCCGCCGGGTGCGGGACCGCAGCCGGGGACGGCCGGGGACGGCCCACGGCCGGCAGGACGAGCACGGCGACGTACTGGCGTACCACGGCGACCCCTGTGAGACCGAGCACGGGGAACGCTGAATCCTTGGAGTCGCCCGGGGCCCGTCGCCTTGACTACGATCTGGGCAGGTTCACCGACGTGGGTGTTTCGAGGTTGCTGGGGGTTGGGATGGTTGCTGGTCGTGTGGTGCGCTTCGACAGTCAGCGGGGCTACGGCTTCATCGCGCCCGACGACGGCGGGGAGGACGTCTTCCTGCACGTCAACGACATGCTGATGCCCGAGTCGCAGGTGCGCCGGGGCATCGTGGTGGAGTTCGAGATCGAGGACGGCGAGCGCGGTCCGAAGGCGTCCGACGTCCGGCTCGCGCGGGGTGCGGACGGCAAGCCGCTGGCTGCCGACGACGACGTCCTGTGCGACGTGCTGAGCACCGAGGAGTTCACCCGGGACGTCACCGAGGCGCTGCTCACGGCGGCGCCCTCGCTCACCGGTGAGCAGATCGTCCAGGTGCGGGCCGGCCTGGCGCAGTTCGCGAAGAACCACGGCTGGGTCGAGGGCTGACGCCCCTGGCCTGCCGAGGGCGTGGAGGTCCCGGGCGAGGGCGCGCGAGGTCCCGGGCGAGGCCCGCTACAGGGCGCTGACCAGGGGTCTCGTCCTGCCGGGCCCCGGGGTGCCGCCCGCCCCGTCGTCTTCCGGATCCCGTTGTCAGTGGCCTGTTCTACAGTTCCCGTCACTTGATCACTGCGGGTGCGGGAGGCACACATGGGGTGGGTGTCGGCCGGCGACTACGAAGTCGCCCTCGATGACGGCAAGGTGGTGTGCCGCAACGCGGCCGGGCGGCGGTTGAAGTCCGTGCCGCCCAAGATCGCCGACGAGCCGGCGGTGGTGGGCCTGCGTCAGCTCACCGAGTGGCTGGAGCGGCACGAACGCCAGTGCCTGGCCGACGTGGAGCGGTGGATGGTGCGCTCGCTGCCGGTGCCGTTCGCCGTCGTCGCCCAGGTGTGGCCCGACCCCGCCTGGCAGGCCGCCCTGCGCGACCTCGTCGTCACCGGGGCCGACGGCGAGGTGGCCGGGTTCCTGCGGGACGCCGACCCCGAGCGCGGACTCGGTCTGGTCGATCTCGACGGCGACACCGTCCGCATCACCCCCGACCTGGTCCGCCTCCCGCACCCCGTGCTCCTCGACGACCTGGAGGAGCTGCGGGAGTTCGCCGTCGAACTCGGCGTCGAGCAGCGCGCGCAGCAGCTGTTCCGCGAGGTGTGGCGGCGTCCCTCGACGCTCGACGAGGAGGGCACCGCGGTCGAGGAGTACGCGGGCGGCGTGTTCAAGGAACAGCGGTTCCTGCACGGCCGGGTGACCCAGCTCGGCTACCGCGTGCGCGGCGGCCACGCCGTCACCTCCGTCCTCGAGGAGAACCGCGCCGTCGAGGCCCGGGTGTGGGTCGGCGACTACGAGGGCTACGAGCAGGCGGAGACCGGTCCCCTGGTGTTCACCGACACCGCCGGCCGGGTGCTGAAGCTCGGTCTGATCGGGCCGGTGGCCTGGTCCGAGGGGATGCGCATGGCGGCCGCGCTGTACGCCGGGCGGGACATCGAGGACGAGGAGCGGGCGGCATGACGACCTACGACGAGACCACCGCGGGCGCGCTGCTCGACGCGGGCGCCGTGCTGCCCCCGGGAAGCACCAGCCGCGAGGACGCAGACACGCTCACCGTCCGCAGGTACTCCCACCCCGCGCTGGACGACCGGCAGATCGTGCGGCTCGTGCCGGGCACCCTGGGCGAGGCCGAGGACCTGGCGCTGGACTTCCTCGGGCTGGCCCGGGACCCGGAGACGCCCGAGGTCGGTCAGGTGCGCCGGGAGACGCTCGGTTTCCCCGCCTGGGCGCTGGTCAACGACCCGGCGAACGGCCACCACGCGCTGGCACTCGTCAAGGACGTCGAGCGGCTCGCGCGGCAGGCCAAGTCCCGCCCCGGCAACGCCAAGGACGGCTTCGAGGCGCTCGGCACCCGGCTGGGCCGGGCGGTGCCGCACTTCCTGCCCACCTTCTACGAGCAGGCCGCCCGCGTCTTCCTCCAGCACGAGAACACGACGTACGCCTCCGCCTTCTTCGGCAAGGCCCGGGAGGCCGAGCGGGTGCACGCGCTGAAGGTCGACGAGGAGCGGCAGCGGGCCGTGTTCCTGGAGTTCGCGTTCGCCGGTGCGCTGACGGTCAAGGCGCTCAAGGAGCATGTCAAGGCCCTCGCGGCGCGGCTCCACGCGGCCGAGGCCTGGGCGCAGTTCCGGCAGTTGACCGTGGAGCGCTGCGCGGCCGGGATGCCGCCGTACGCCTCCCTGCCGCAGGACGCGCGCGGGCTGATCAAGGCCGCCGGTCTCGACCGGATCACCGAGGAGTGCGGCCTGGTCGCCGACCTGCTGTCCTCGCCCGCCGCGGTCCGGGCCCCCGCGTCCTTCTGGAACGCCTACCGGGGGACGCTCGCCGTCCTCGCCGAGCGTCGGCCGCAGGTGCGGGCGCGACTGCTGGAGATCATGCCGGCCGGCCTGGGGCGTTCCGTCGAGGACGACGAGTTCTGGCTGGCGCTGCTCGCGGAGTGCGGGGCGGATCTGCTCCTCACCGGTGAGACGGCGTCCGACGTGGACCCGGCGGACTGGCTCGGCCGGTGGGCCCTGCACCGCAAGCACGGCGGCAATGTCAGCGGCCGTTCCCCGGCCACCCTCGCCCTCGTGGAGCGAATGGGGCCCCGGCTGCGTGACCTGGGCCGTCCCGTCGATCTGTGCTCGGGCCGCTGGCACGCCGGCGCCGACCTCGACCTGCTCGACCTGTGCGCGGCCCAGGGCGTGCCGCTCACGCTGCCCGGCCGCGACCAGGTCGTGTACCTCTCCGTCGACCGCTGGTTGCGCGAGCCGCTGCCCGGCCGGCGCGACCTGACCGCGACCGCGGCGGACCCCCGCCTGCGCCGCCTGCTGTACGCCGACATCGGCACCCTCAGCGGGCTTCGCCCCGCGCCCGAGGTGCTGGAGAAACTGGCCGCCCACCCCGTGCTCAGCGAGGTGCTGCGCGAGTGGCTGGACGAAGCGGCCGGGGAACTCGCCTCGGCGGTCGGCCTGCCCGCCGCGCGGGCGGCGCTGGAACGGCTCCGCCCCTTCCGTGCGATCGCCGCCCGGGTCAGCCCGGCCGCCGTCGCCGTGGTCCGCGCGCACACGGTCGCGCCGCTGCTCGGGCACACGCTGCGGGCCGGCCTGCTGGACGAGCTGGGCTGGCCCGCGCTGGACGAGGCGCTGCGCCGGCTGGACGCCGAGACCAAGCGCGACCACGACGACACGCTCGGCGTCAGCGAGGCCTGGCCCGCGCTGATCCTCGCCCGCGCGCACAAGGTGATCGTCGTCGGCCCCGAGGAGATCCTGCTCGAGCACGACCTTCGGCTGCCCGTGACACTGGACCGCTGGCAGCGCCCGAGCTACCGCTACACGGACGGCGAACTGCTCGTCATGTGGCGGCAGGACGGCAAGCAGTTCGGCTACTGGTCGGCCCGCCCCGCCGACGTCTTCCCCCTCGGCGGTGAGCAGCTTCCGCACTGGTACGGCGGCAACGACGCGGGCGAACCCTCGATCCCGGTCCCCGGCGGAGGTCGCGCCACCGGTGGACGCACGCTGCACGCCGGTGACACCGTCGTGCCGCCGAGCCGCCGCATCCTCGGCGACGGCACCTCCTTCTGGCGCCAGGGCAGGCAGGGCCGGCAGCAGGTGTGGCTCGAGTACGACCCGGCCACCGGCGCCCACGGGCGTGCCTCGCTGCCCGCGTTCCTGTCGTCCGGTATCCGGGAGGACGCGAGCCTGCTCCAGCAGCACTGCGAGGTGCTGCCGCTCCAACCAGGCCTGGAGCGGAGCCCGTTCGGCACGGACGGCACCGTGCTCGGCCGCTGGGTGCGCACCGAGGGCGAGGGCGCGGAGGCCCGCACCGTCGCCGGTACCCCGGACGGCCGCACCGTCACCCTGCCGTGGGCCGACGGGCGGGCGCCCGGCGTCCTGCTCGGCGCGCTGCGGCTGCCGGGCGGGGCCGCGCCCGTGGCCGTCGCTCTGCACCGGCAGATCGCCCTCTACGCGGGCGACGACCCGTCCGCCGCCGGGGAGCTGGGCCGGGTGACACCGATGGAGCCCGGCGGCGAGTTCGCCGCCGGCACCCGGTTCGTGCCGCCGGCCGACTTCTGGCACGCCCTTCGCCCGCGCGACGAGGGCGCGTCGGCGGTGCTGCGTACCCTGACCGACGAGCAGTCGGCCGGGCTACTGCGGGCCGCCAAGGAGGAGTTGACGCAACGGCAGGCGAAGCTGGCGGCGGCCAAGGTGGTCGACGGGACCTCGGAGAGCGCTGCCCTCGTGCCGCCCGCGGACGAGGTCGTCCAGGAGGTCGTGTCCCGCGCCCTGCCCTCGCTCGGCGGCGGGAGTCTCGTCACGGGTGTCGCCGCCCTGGTGCGCGCGGGGCTGCGGCTCGCGGAGTCGACCGCCGCGTTCGTGGCGCCGCCGGTCGAGCGGCCGAAGGCGGAGCGCCTGCGGGTCGACGGCATGTTCGCCGACCTCAAGCCCGAACACGGCGACGACGCGACGCTGCGCGAGGCCACCACGGGGCTCACCGAGGTGCACGGATGGTGGGGCGGCGAGGTCCGCTGGAGCACGCTGCGGCAGGTCCGCGCCGTGAACCACGTGCTGTCCGGGAAGCCGGCCGACGGCAAGGCCCTGGCCGGGGCCTCCCGGTCCACCGGCGCCGTCGAGGGATGGCGCAGCGACGAGTTCACCCTGCCGGGCATCGGGCTGGTGTGGACGCCGGTGCTCGACATGCTGCGCCCGCTCGCGTACCGCGCCGCCTCCGCCACGGTGACCGAGGCGCACCGCGAGGCGCTGCTGCTGCTGTTCGAGGCGATCGCGGACGGTCCGCTGGCCGCTCCCGGGGCCGCTCTGCGCGAGGTCGTGCTGAGCGAGCCGCACGAGAAGCAGGAGCGCGTCGGTCAGGTGCTGCGCCGGGACGGCCGAACCGTCGTCGTCCTCGGCTGCCAGAACCTCGACCGGCAGTCGGGGCGGGTGCACTGGCTCGCCCTGGACCACGATCCGGCCGGCGTCTTCGGCGCGATCGCCCACTTCACGCTGGAGCGCGAGACCGCGCGCCCGGCGCTGTTCCCCACCGACGCGCTGAGCGCCGTCACCGCGCTCGTCCGGGACAAGGGCCCTGCGCCCTGGCAGCCGGAGGCGCCCGCCGCCCTCGCCGCCGCGACCCGCGGGGGACTGGGGCCGATGCAGGCGGCCCTCCTGCTGGCCGGCCGGCCGAAGCAGCTCACCGCCGAGGTGATCGCCGCGACGGGGCTGAAGCCACGTCAGAAGGAGCTGGCCGACGCCCTGCTGTCGTCGGTCGGCAGCGGCGACCGGGCGGCCCTCGTCGGCGCCCTGCTGCCCGGGAACCCCGGTGACCTGTGGACGGCCGGGCCGGACACGGAGGCGGCGGGCCGGGTGTGGGCCGAGCGGCTCGGCGAGGTCGTCCGGCTGCCCGAGGACCTCGCCGGGGAACTCTCCCTGGGCGGCCTGCCCGCCGGCTCCGCCGAGGAGGTCCTCAACCCGGGGCTGACCCCCTGGATCAGCCGCACCACCGTCCAACGGCCGGACAAGGGCGGCAGCCTGGTCGCGGAGGACCCGGCGGCGCTGCCCGGCCGGCACAACCTGACGGGTGCCGTGACCGCGCTGGCCGGACTCGCCTACTCCCTGCCGTACGGGCACCCGCTGCGGGCCGTCCTGCCGGAGAGCCTCGCCGCGCTGCGCCGCCGCGTCGCCGACCGGGGCCTGTTGCTCGACCTGGACGTCGCGTGGACGGAGAAGGGCTCCTCGTCCGCCGTCGAACTGCGCAAGGCGTACGGGCTGCCCGCCACCGGGGGCGCCGACGCCCACGGTATGACACCCGTGGGCGAGGCGCTGGTGCTGCGCCCCTGGTACGGCGACCAGGAGACCGTCCTGGTCCGGGCGGGCGCGCTCGACGCTCCCGACGACCCCGTGTTCGGGCTCGTCGAGGGGCTGGTCGGGCCGGGACGGGGCGAGGGCATGCGGGCCCTGCGGACCCTTCTCGACGACGAACTGGCCCGCGCGGTCGCGGTCGGGGGCGATCCCGAGGGACCCTCCGGACACGCCCAGGACCCGACCTTCAGCGTGCCCGGCCTGGTCACCGAGGTCGCCGAACGGCACGGCCTCGGCGAGGACGCGGCGGCGCTCTATCTCCAGCTGCTGGCCCTCCCGGACCCCACGGACCGCAACTGCGCCCGCTGGACCGGCTGGAAGCCCGCCCGGATGAAGAAGGCCCGCGCCGAACTCGCGGCGAGCGAGCTGGTCGTCGAGGCCAAGCGGGCGCGCGCCGGACGCACCCTGTTCCTGCCGTGCGGCTGGCTGGACCTCACGTCGCCCGCGCTGCCGGTGGAGATCTGGAAGGAGGGCCTCTATCCGGTCCGCGCCTACGGGCGCGTGCTGCCGCTGATGCCCGTGCCCGAACTGTTCACGCGCGCGTGGGACCGCGTCCGCTCCGGCGACGCCCCGGCCTACGAGCAGCTCACCACCCGCGCCACCCGCAAGGGCCGCCGCCGATGACCACCGTCCCGCCCCACCTGGAAGAACGCGCGCCGATGACCACCACCGCCCTGTCCTCCGACTCCGACTCCGCCGCCCCCGTCCGCCAGATCGTCCCGCCCGAGGACCGGTACGCCGCCGAGCTGGCCTTCCTCGCCGCGTACGACGACGGGCCGCGCCCGCCCGCCTGGCGGCTCACCCCGCGTGCCGTCGTCACGTTCGTCATGGGCAGCGACGGCCGCGCCCTGAAACTGCCCGAGGAAGCCGGGACGCCGGACGGGGTGCCGCGCCGGCTGGTCGTGGAGGGCAAGTTCGTCGGCGACCGGGCGCTGGTGGAGCGGTGCGTGGTCACGCTCGCCGGCGAGCGCGGGCTGCTGCTCGTCGGCGAGCCCGGTACCGCCAAGTCGATGCTGTCCGAGCTGCTGTCCACCGCCGTGTGCGGCACCAGCGGGCTGGTCGTGCAGGGCACCGCGGGCACGACGGAGGACCAGCTCAAGTACGGCTGGAACTACGCCCTGTTGCTGGCGCAGGGGCCGAGCCGACAGGCACTGGTGCCCTCCCCGGTGCTGACCGCCATGTCGCGGGGCGCCATCGCCCGGGTCGAGGAGGTCACGCGCTGTCTGCCCGAGGTACAGGACGCGCTGGTCTCGCTGCTGTCGGAGCGGCGCATCGCCGTGCCCGAACTGGCAGGCTCTGACGACGCGTTGGCGCATGCCGCGCCCGGCTTCAACCTCATCGCCACGGCCAACCTGCGGGACAGGGGCGTCTCGGAGATGTCCGCGGCCCTCAAGCGCCGCTTCAACTTCGAGACGGTCGGGCCGATTCCGGACCTCGACGCGGAGACCGCCCTGGTGCGCAGCCAGGCACGGGCCTCGGTGGAGCGGGCCGGCGCGCCCTTCCAGGTCGACGACGCCGTGCTGGAGGCGCTGGTCACCGCCTTCCGTGATCTGCGTGAGGGCCGGTCGGCGGAGGGCTGGGAGGTGGAGCGGCCGTCCACGGTGATGAGCACCGCGGAGGCCGTGTCCGTCGCGGGCGCGCTGGCGCTAGCGGCGGCGTACTTCCCGGGCGACCGTGATGTGCTCGGGCTGCTGCCGGGCCATCTGCTGGGTGTGGTCCGCAAGGACGACCCGGCCGACGCGGCCCGGCTGCGCGGCTACTGGGACGGGCCCGTCCGGCGTCGCGCCGAGCAGGGTTCCGCCACCTGGCGCACCCTGTGGGACCTGCGCACGGTCCTGGAGGGCTGACGGCCGTGTCCCCACACCCCACCACCGCGCCGGACTCCCCGGACTCCCCGGACTCCCCGGAGGCGGCGCTCGCCGCCCTCACGGACCCGGCCGCGCCCTATCTCATCGGCGTACGGCACCACGCGCCCTCGCTGGCCGCGGCCGTGCCCGCGCTGCTGGACGAGGCGAGGCCCGACGTGCTGCTCGTCGAGCTGCCGGCCGAGATGCAGGAGTGGCTGCCCTGGCTCGGGCACGAGGAGACCCGTGCCCCGGTCGCGCTGGCCGCCGCGCCCGGTGACGGCGGCGGGGGCGGCGGGGGTCCGGCGTTCTATCCGTTCGCCGACTTCTCGCCCGAGCTGGCCGCCGTGCGCTGGGCCGCCCGGCACGGAATCCCGGTGCTCGCCTGCGACCTGCCCCTCGCGGACCGGGCGTGGGGCGAGGGGCGCGAGGGCACCGCGCGGGAAACGGCGCCCGGACTCGCCGGCGCGCTGCGGGCCCGGCTCACGGGCCGTCCCGGGGACGACCTGTGGGACCGGCTCGTCGAGGCCACCGCCCCGGGTTCGCCGCCCGAGGCGCTGCGCCGGGCGGCCCTGCTGACGGGGTGGGCGCTGCGCGCGGACGCGGCCGCCTCCGGCGGGGTGCCGGAGCTGGACCTGCGGCGTGAGCGGTGGATGCGGTCCCGGATCACCGAGGCCACCGCGCGGGGCGAGCGTGCCGCCGTGCTCGTCGGCGCCTTCCACGCGCCTGCGCTGACCGGCTCGGCTCTCGCCGGACGAGACGACGGCTCCGCTCCGGCCGCCGTCGGCGAGCAAGGCGAAGGCGCTGCCCGGGGTGTCGGCAAGCGTGCCGGAGCCGCCGCCCCGGCCACCGGCAGGCGGGGCGGTGGCTCCGTCCCGGCTGACGGCGGGAAGGGCGACAACGGCGTCCCGGCCACCGGCGAGCGTGCCGGAGCCACGGCAGCCCCGGCCGACAGCGAGCAGGGCGACAACGGCGCGCCCGCCGGCGGCGAACATGCCAGAGCCACGGCAGCCCCGGCCGACAGCGAGCAGGGCGACAACGGCGTCCCGGCCGATAGCGGCGTCCCGGCCAGCGGCGAGCGTGCCGGAGCGACCGTCCCGGCCGCCGACAGGCGGGGCGCAGATGGCGTCCCGGGTGTCGGTGGGCCGGATGTCGGTAGGCCGGATGTCGGTAGGCCGGGTGTCGGTGGGCCGGGCGCGGGGGGCGCGGGACGTCGGGTGGGGTGGATCACCTCGCTGATTCCGTATGCCTATGCCCTGCTGGACGAGCGGTCCGGTTATCCGGCCGGTATCCGGGATCCGGAGTGGCAGGACATGGTGCTGCGGGCCGCGGGCGATCCGGCGGCGCTGGAGGAGGCGCTGACGGGGGCGGCCGTGCGGGTGTGTGCGGCGTTGCGGGACCTCGGGCATCCGTCCGGGCCGGCCGACGCGCGCGAGATCATCCGGCTGGCCTCGGATCTGGCCCGGCTGCGAGGGCTGCCCGCGGCAGGCCGGGGCGAGTTGGTCGAGGCGGTGCAGACGGTCCTCGCACAGGGTGAGCCGTACGGGCGGGGCCGGGCCGTGGCGCGGGCGATGGAGCGGGTGCTGGTCGGCACGCGCACCGGCCGGCCGGCGCCGGACGCGCCGCGCAGCGGTCTCGTCCCGGCGGTCGAGGCCGAGGTGGCGGGGCTCGGCCTGCCGGGGCCGGAGAACGCCTCCGGCCCGGCGCGGGATCTGCGGCTCGATCCGCTGCGGTCGGACCTCGACCGGCGCCGTGAGCTGCTGCTGCGCCGGCTGACGGTGTGCGGTGTGCCGTACGGCGAGGCGCGGGAGGTCGTCGGCGCGGGTGGAGCCGAGGCCCTCACCTCTCGCTGGGAGGTGCGGTGGACGCCGGCGACGGCGGCCATGCTGACGGCGGCCGGCGTGCGCGGGGTCACCGCGGCGCAGGCCGCCGAGGGTGTGCTTCGGGAACGCCGGCGCGGGGAGCGGGACGCGGGCGGCCCGACGGCCGTGCAGGTGCTCCAGGGACTCGCGGAAGCCGCGGAGTGCGGCCTGCCGACGCTGGCGGACGAACGGCTCGACGATGTCGCCGAGGTGCTGCCCCTGGCCGGTACGCTGCCCGAACTCCTGGCAGGGCTGGCCCTGTCGGACCGGCTGCGGGCCGGTCATGTGCCGGGGCTCGGCGCCGACGGGGACCGTACGGCGCGGGCGGCCGCCGTGGCCGAACTGCTCACCGCGGCCGCGGTGCGGCAGGTGGACGGACTGACCGGGTCCGAGGACCCGGCCGACGCCCATGCCCTGATCGAACTCGCTTACCGGGCGGACCTGTTGGGCGGTATCCGGCTCACCGACGCCCTCGCCCGGCTGGCCGCCGGCGGCTCCCCGCTGATGCGCGGTGCCGCCGGAGCGGTCCGGGTGCTGCTCGGACAGGAGAGCGCCCAGGCTTTCGGCGACCGGGTCGCGTCCTGGGTGGACGGCGCCGTCGACGCCGACTCGCGGTCGGCTCTGACGGCCCGGCTGAGCGGGCTGCTGGCCGCCGCCGGTCCGCTGCTGGAAGCGGCGGCGCCCGCGCTGGAGCCGCTGCTGGGCCGGGTGTCGGAGCTGCCCGACCGGGAGTTCCTCGACCGGTTGCCCGCACTGCGGGGCGGCTTCGAGACCCTGAGTCCCGCGGCCCGCGACCGTCTCCTCTCGGCCGTCGAGGAACGTCTCGACACGGGGCGCGTCGCCGACACGGACGGGCTGGACCCGGCCGCGCTCGCCGCCTGGGCCGGGGCGGACCTCGCGGCCCGGGCCGCCCTGCGGTCACTGGGACTGCTGCCCGCCCCGGGCGGCGACGGACAGACGCCCACCGCGGGGACCGCCGCCGACGAGTCGGCGCCTCCCGGGGCGGACCGTCTCGACCGGCGGCTCGCCCCCGCCGACCGGTGGCGGCTCCTCCTGGGCCGTCGCAGCGATCAACTCCCTTCTTCGGCACGTGCGTTGGCGACGGCTCTGGACGAGCTGTACGGCAGCGGGCGCGGCGAGGGCAGCCGCGGGGATCTGACGGGGCCGGGGGCCGGCGGTGGCCGGGACGTGCCGTATCCCGGGGTGCGGGAGTGGTCGCAGGAGCTGGCCGCGCTGTTCGGGCCGGGCATCCGGGAGGAGGTGCTGGCGGCGGCCGCCGCGTCGGGCCGCAGGGACGTGCTCTCTGAGCTGGACGCGGACAGTGTGCGCCCGTCGGTCGATCTGCTGCGTACCGTGCTGCGGCACGCGGGCGGGCTGCCCGAGGCCCGGCTGGCGGCGCTGCGTCCGCTGGTACGGCGGCTGGTCGAGGCGCTGACCCGGCAGCTGGCCACCCGGCTGCGCCCCGCGCTGCACGGCACGGCGCTGCCGCGCCCCAGCCGGCGTCCGGGCGGCGGCCTCGACCTCCCGCGTACGCTGCGCGCCAACCTGGCGACCGCGCGGCGCGGCCCGGACGGCACGGTCCGGGTCATCCCCGAGCGCCCGGTGTTCCGCACCCGGGCGCGGCGGGCCGCCGACTGGCGGCTGATCCTGGTCACGGACGTGTCGGGGTCCATGGAGGCGTCCACGGTGTGGGCCGCGCTGACGGCGTCGGTGCTGGCCGGGGTACCGACGCTGTCGACGCACTTCCTGGCCTTCTCCACCGAGGTCATGGACCTCACCGGCCATGTCGAGGACCCGTTGTCGCTGCTGCTGGAGGTCAGCGTGGGCGGCGGCACGCACATCGCGGCGGGGCTGCGGCACGCCCGCGAGCTGGTCACCGTGCCGTCGCGGACGCTGGTCGTGGTCGTCAGCGACTTCGAGGAGGGCTATCCGCTCGGCGGGCTGCTCGCGGAGGTGCGTGCGCTGGTCGGTGCGGGCTGCCACGTGCTGGGCTGCGCGAGCCTCGACGACACGGGCCGGCCGCGCTACTCCACGGGCGTCGCGGGGCAGCTCGTCGCCGCGGGCATGCCCGTCGCCGCTCTCAGTCCGCTCGAACTCGCCCGCTGGGTAGGGGAGAAGATCGCATGAGCCAGGACCTGTTGCCGCCGGTCGCGCCGTCCGTCACCGCCGAACTCGTAGAGGCGCTGTCGCCCCGGCTGCGCAAGCGGCTGGACGCGGGCATCGCCAAGCTGACGGCGCGTCCGGCCGTCCGCGAGGGCGACACCGTGCGGGTTGCCGTCGACGACGACACCGACCTCGAACTGCACGCGCCCGGGGGCGCGGTGACCAGCGCGGACGCGATCCGCTGCGGTTGCCTGCTCGCCCCCGGCTGTCTGCACCGCGCGGCGGCGGCCTCGGCCGCGCCGGTGGCCGAGGACACTCCCGACAGCACGCCCGACAGCCCGCCCGCGCAGCCGGAAGGCGAAGGCACATCGCAGCCCTCGCCCGCCGAGACCACCGAGACCGCCGACCCGGCCCAACTCGCCGCCGCGCGGGCCGTGTACGACGCGGCGGCCGCCGTGCTCGAAGCCGGTGCGGACGGATCCGGTGCCGTGCTCCAGGCGGAGCTTCTGCGCGCCGCGCACACCGCGCGGCTCGCGGGGCTCCCCCGGGTCGCCGCCGCCGCGGTCTCCGTGGTGAACGGGGTACGCGCGGCCCGTTCCGCCCACCCCGCCCACCGGCTGCCCGACCTGGTCGAGGCGCTGCGCACCGTCCTCGGCATGGCGCACCGTCTGCCGTGCGCGACCGGCCCGGACCTGGCCGAACTGCGCGGCGGCGTCCGCCGGCCCTATACCCCGGACGGCTCGCTGCGGCTGTACGGGCTGTTCTCGGAACCCGTCCTGACGACGACCGGGTACGCGGGCGCCGTCACCTGGACCGCCGACGCCGGGGGCCGCCTCTACACGGTCTCCGACGTGGCTCCGGGCGGCCCCGGCCGGGCGACCGGCGCCGCCGACCGGGCCGTACGGATCGGCGACACCGCGCTGACCCACCGTGAGCTGTCGCGCGCGGGCCTCGCGGTCTCCGGTGCGACGGTGTCCCCGACAGGCCGGCTCGGCGCCGGGGCCGCGGTGCGGGCGGTGCGCGCCTCCGGTGCCGCCTGGAGCGCCGAACCGCTCGACCGGCTGTGGGCGGTGCCGGTCGCCGCCCAGGTCGCGCGCGCCCTGGGCGGCGGGCACGGCCTGCTCTTCCTCGACGTCACCCTGGCGGGCACGGTCCGGGAGGCGACGGGCGACCGTCTGCTGGCCGACTGCGAAGGCCGCACGGTGCGGCTCGCCGTGGCCCACGACGATCCCGCGCTCCCCTACCGCGACAACCTCCGCCTTCTGGCCGCCGCCCGGGGCAGTCGGCTGCGGGTCGTCGCGCGTCTCTCGCCGGGGCCGCTCCCGCGCGCCCTGCTGCTCGCCGCCGAGCACCCGGCCCGGGCCGGCGATCGGGTGGATCTGGGCCTGGACCGTCTCCAGCACGCGGACCTGCCCACGTCGACGGCCGCGCCCGCCGCCCCCGCTCCCCCGCGGGACGAGGCACCGTTGCACCTCCTGCGCCGCCGCGTGCACCAGGCCGTGTCCGGGGGCCGCCGGGTGCTGGGCTTCCCGGACAGCGGGGCGGGCGACGGCGGGCGGCTGCGTCGCGTCGGTCTCGCCACCGCGGGCGATCTGCTCGGCGAGCTCCGGGCCGCCGCCGCGGACCGCTCACGCGACGCCTTCGGCCGGCTGCTCCCGGCGGACACGGGCCGTTTCGCCGGTGCCTGGCTGGCCGCGGCCGTCTACACCGGCGAGGTCGAGCGCGCGCTGTGCGCGGCGGCCTGGGGGGCGGACGCGGAGGTGATGGCGGCTTCCCGCTGAACCCTGCGCCTTTAGGACAGCATCTGACCTCTATCGCTCCTAACGTGGTACTCGATCGCGGAACAGTACTCACGGAAGAAGGCGACCATGAGCAAGCCCACATCCCTCGACGAGACCACCGCAGCCCCCGTCGGCGGCGAGCGCGCCGATCTGCTGGAGTCGCTCGCCAAGCAGCGGCACTTCCTGCGCTTCACCACCCGCGACCTCACGGACGAGCAGGTCGGTCTGCGGACCACCGCGAGCGCACTCTGTCTCGGCGGCCTGGTCAAGCACGTCGCCTCGGTCGAACGGGGTTGGGCGCAGTTCATCCTGGAGGGCCCCTCCTCGATGCCCGACTTCACCAGCATGACCGAGGAGGACTTCGCCAAGCGGGCCGACGAGTTCCGGATGCTGCCCGGCGAGACGCTGGCGGGGGTGCTGAAGGAGTACGACGAAGTGGCGCGGCGTACCGACGAACTGGTCGTGTCCCTGCCCGATCTGAACGCGGATCACCCCCTGCCGCCGGCGCCGTGGAACGAGCCGGGCGGCCGCTGGTCGGCCCGCCGCGTCCTGCTGCACATCGTCGCGGAGACCGCCCAGCACGCGGGTCACGCGGACATCATCCGCGAGTCCCTGGACGGCGCGAAGAGCATGGGCTGAGGCCCCTCACCGAGGGCCGTCACCCGACCTCGAAGGCGTTCAGCTGCACGACGTCGGGCCAGGGCGGGAAGAACGGGTCGCACCCCCGGGCGAGGCCTCGGCCACCGGCCCCGATGAAGTCGCCCGGGGTTCGGGACGGGTCGTCCGCGGTGCCCTGGAACAGCCGGTCGGGGTGCCCGGTGGCCCAGGGGTGGTCGGGGGCGACGTGGTCGGGGACGAAGTCGAGGATCAACCGCACTCCCCGGGCGGCCAGTCGTCCCCGGGCCTCGGCCAGTCCGTGCGGTCCGCCGAAGGAGGCGTCGACGACGTAGTCCCGTACGCAGTAGGGGGATCCGGCGATGTCCGCCCGCCTCGGTGACGTCGGGCAGGGCGGCGCGCAACGACATCCGCAGGGCCTCGTCGCGCAGCGCGATCGGCAGTCCGGCGGGGCCGCGCTCCCAGACGCCCATCAGCCAGACGGTGTCGATGCCCGGCAGGGCGATCTCGACCCAGGCCTCGCCGGGCACGTCCCCGGAGTGCCCCTGCGCTCCATTGACGGCCTCGGTACGACCGGCCACAATCCTCGCATGGATGTGACCGGTCACACACCGTTCCTGGCGGCAGACACCGCCGCCGCCCCGCAGCGCCTCACCGTCGACCTCGCCGTCTCCGAAGGCCCGGTGCTGCTCGGCGCCAACGGCGCGCTGTACGGGATCGGCGACGACGGGGTGCCCAGCGACGCCGTACTCGCACCGCTGAAGATCACCAGCATCACGCAGAAGCCGCAGGGCGGCGCCCAGCACCCCAACGGGGACGCGCTCTCGGTCGCCAGGTCGTTCTTCCGCAACGGCGGCGGCGAGATCAACGTGATGATGCAGGACGTCTACGCCCAGTGGCCGTACGAGAACCTGGGCATCGACGACTACCTCCCGAAGATCGACGAGATCGTCAAGGAGGTGTCGGCGGACCCGCACGGCGAGCGCTTCGTCCACATCCCGTTCAACGAGCCCGACTGCATCTGGTACGACCTCGGCGTCCCCGACCGGGCGCGGTACGAGGCCAACCGTGACCGGTTCTTCGAGGACTGGAGAACCGTGTACCGGCGCATCCGCGCCATCGACCCCGGGGCGAGGATCGCCGGGCCCAACGAGACGGGCTACCACTCCCGCCTGATGGCCGACTTCCTCGCCTTCGCCCAGCGGGAGAACGTGCTGCCCCAGGTGGTGACCTGGCACGAGTTGAGCCCCGACTCGTTGCGGGACTTCCAGCGTCACCACGACGACTACCGTGCGATCGAACGCCGGCTGGGCATCGCACCGCTGAGGATCAGCATCGACGAGTACGCCAACCGCCGCGATCTGTCCGTGCCGGGACAGCTCGTGCAGTGGGTGTCGATGTTCGAGCGGAACAAGGTGTACGCCAACCAGGCCTACTGGGACGCCGCCGGCAACCTGGACGGCAACGTGGTGCGCACGAACATACCCAACGGCGGCTGGTGGTTCTTCCGTTGGTACGCCGGACTGACCGGCGACACCGTCGAGGTCACCCCGCCGCGGCCGCACACCGTGGACACCCTCCAGGGCCTCGCCTCCCTCGACGTCGCGCGCCGTCAGGCCCAGGTGCTGTTCGGCGGCTCGGACGGCGACACGGACGTCGTGGTGCGCGGCGTCCCCGGGGCCGTCTTCGGCCGCACGGTCGTCGCGACCGTCGCCGAGGCCGCCTGGTCGGGTTACGAGGGGCAGCATGCGGCTCCGCGGGTCCTCGCCCGCACCGGGCTCGAGGTGGCGGCCGACGGTTCGGTGACCGTGCCGCTGCGCGGCGGGCGCAGGATGTCCGCCTACCGGATCGTCCTCACCCCGGGCGGCGCCGGCACCCCCTCCACCGCGTCCGTGCCCTGGTCGGCGTCGTACGCGGCCCAGGACGCGGTGGTCACCGCAGGCCGGGTCCGCGCACCAGGGACGGTCGCCGACGCCGACGGCTACGCCACCTCCGGCACGAAGAGCGCCGGCTTCCTCGACACCGCCGCCGACCGGGTCGACTTCACGGTGACGGTCCCGGCGGACGGGACGTACGACCTGGCGATCCTCTACGGCAACGAGTCCGGCGCCCCCGCCACCCAGAAGCTGCTCGTCGACGGCGCGGACCCGGTCACGGTGACGTACCCCTCCACCCAGAACCGGGCCTACCTCGCCCGGAAGCACCTCGGCGTCGAACTGTCGGCCGGCACTCGTGTACTGACCCTCGCGAGGGGCGACGCCGAGGTCTCCCTCGACCGCCTCGACCTCACGGCGCGCACCGGCGCACCCGCGGCGTCGTACGAGGCGACCCTCGCGGACATCGGCGGCAGCCCCTCGTACGACTACTCCTCGTCGGCCGGAGCGGGCACGGGCGCCCTGGTCCTGCGGGAGGGCGACCGGGCCGTCTTCGACGTCTGCGCCCCTCGCGACGGCTACTACACGGTCGTGCCGCGGGCCTCGGCGCCGGTGCGGCTCACGCTGCACGGCGAGCGGGTGACGGCGGCGCCGGACCGGCCCCTGCGGCTCTACCTGGTGGCGGGCAACAACCGCGTCGCGCTGACCGCGGAGCACGCGGCCGTCCGGTCCCTCGACGTCTCGGGGGCGGGCTCGACCGCCGGCACCCTCTCCTACGCCGCCGCGTCCGCCGCCCTCACCGGCGGGGCGAAGCTCGTCGACTCCGCCCATGCCCTCGGCGGCTCCTGCATCGACGACCTCGGCAACAGCCCCGACAGCGCCGCCGAGTTCACGGTGCACGCGCCCGACCCCGGCCGCCATGTGCTGGTCGTCCACTACGCGCACGACGACCGCCGCGACAACGGCCACGCCTACAACACCGACATCCTGTCCCGTACGGCGGATCTCAGCGTCGGCGCCGCAGCGCCGCGGAGGGTCACCTTCAAGAACACCTGGAGCCGGGACGACTACTGGACCCTGGGCGTCGCCGTCGACCTGCGGAAGGGCGCCAACAGCGTGACCTTCCGCAACGCGACGGGCCGGGCCCCGCGCATCGGCGGCATCGAACTGGGCCGGGTGTTCCGGCGGTCGTAGTCCGACGCGCGCCGATGCCCCGGGGTCAGCGGCCGACGCCGATCAGGCCCGTCAGATAGCGCCACAGCGACGAGCGCTGCCGGACCGCCGGATCGGGCGGTCCGGTCCCGGCCGGTTCCTCGGCCGGGGCCGGCGCGGACGGCGGCTCCGGCATCGTGGCCAGTTCGTACCGTACGGGCAGAGAGCGCAGGCCGCGCATGAAGGGCGAGGAGCGCCACGGGAGTTGATCGACGGGGAGGGCGAGGTCCAGGTGGGTGAACCGCTCGAACAGCCGGCCCACGCCGACCGCCGCGACCGTCGACGCGAGCTCGCGCGCGGGGCACTGGCGAGGGCCCGCGCCCCAGGCCAGATGCGCCCGGGTGCTGACCGTGGTGCCGGACTCCGCATGGGCGGCGAAGAGGGGGTCGGCGTGCGCCGCCGCGGAGGAGACCCACACCGGGTCGCCGGCCCGGATCGTGTACTTCCCGAGCCGGGTGTCCTCGGCCGCGAAGCGCGGCACGAAGTTCACCAGCGGCGGCTTGCGCATGACCACCCGGTTCATGCTCTCCCTGACCATCCCGGCGGACAGGCTGGCGCGTACGCCGCCCTCGCCCGAGATGACTTCGACCACCGTGTTGGAGATGAGGATGCCGACATGGTCGGAGGTCATGCCCAGCAGCATGAACAACTCGCGGGCCAGCTCGTCGAGCGAGAGTTCGGGATGTGCTGCCAGCAGGTACGAGGGAAAGTCCTCCCCCGGCTTCTCCAGCTTCCCCGCCGCCAGTTCGGCGAGCGCCGCCAGCAGCCGTTCCAGGGCGGGCTCCGCGTCCGGACCCGCGTCCAGTACGCGCCACATGTCCATCAGCGCGTCGTCGCCCTGTGAACCGGGGAAGCCGAGCAGATGGCTGGCCACCATCAGCGGCAGCGGGCGGGAGAACTGGGCGGACAGGTCCGCCCAGCCCGTGCCGCCGGCCTGCCCCACCAGGCTGATCAGTTCGTCGGCGTAGGCGCCGACGGCCGTCTTCAGCCTCTTGGCCTGCGGGTGGCGCGGGTCCTGGAACGGCTTGAGGGCGGCGTCCCACGCCGTCCGCAGCGGCCGGTAGCCGGGGCCGCCCTGGATCAGTACGTGGTTGACCTCGAGGGACGGTCCGAGCGGCCAGTCGGCCGGCACCCGCCCCTCCGAGCGGGCCCGCCAGTTCTCCAGCCCCTTGGGCCACCCGGCGTCGTCCTGGAGCACCTCGAGCGACTCGCGGTAGCCCAGGACCAGCCATGCGGGCACCCCCAGCAGGTCGACCGGCGCGACCGGACCGTGCTGCTGTCTGAGCCGCTCGTACACGAGCGAGGGGCGCGTCTCGTAGTCCCGGGTCAGCAGCGGTTGTGGAGTCATCGACTCCAAGCGCGCGCCGTCCAGCTCCACGGATCCGCCGTCGCCCACCTGCGATTCCATCGCTCTGCCGCCCTCCGACACTCCCCGTACCGGCGCGTCGTCATTCGGTAGCCGGAACCGGTCGGACCCTATCCCAGGACCCCGCCCGCGGTGAACGACGGGGGCACCGCTCGGCGGGAGCCCCGCAACCGCCGCCACCGAGCACCGCGCGGTCTCAACCCGAGCGACTCACAGGTCGGTTGCTGCCGTCGAAGCCGAACCGCGCGGGTATGCGCCGCCGTCGGCCTTGTCACGCCAGGACGAACCCGCGTCCCCGAGGACTCAACTCACGCAAACAGAACGGTGATCCCTCCGGTTCGCTCCCGCATCGCTGCCATATTCGAGAACCACTTCGGAGGTGGCTGTGACGCGAGAGGCGACAACATCCCTGGCTACGACGACGGCTACGGCTGCGGCTGCGGCGACGGCTGCGGAGAGAGAGGCAGCGACAGCGACGAGCACGGCGGATCGTACCGCCGACCGCACCGCCGACCGCATCGCGGACCTGGCCCGCCGTCAGGCGCGGGCGGTGGTACCGGGCACGCCCAGGAGACCAGGGGCCCTCGGTGCGCGGGCGCGGATCGAACGGCTGCTGGACGAGGGCTCCTTCACGGAGACCGGCGGGTTCGTCCGGGCCCGGTCCACGGGGGACGGCGCCCGCCGGCCCTACGGGGACGGGGTCGTCACCGGGTACGGCACGGTCGACGGACGGCCGGTCTGTGTGTTCGCCCAGGACTCCACGGTCTTCGGCGGCAGCATGGGCGAGGCCTTCGGCGAGAAGACCGTGGCCCTCATGGACCTCGCGCTGAAGACCGGCTGTCCGGTCGTCGGGCTCAACGACTCCGGCGGCGCCCGGATCCAGGAGGGCGTCGCCTCGCTCGCCCTCTACGCCGAGCTGGTGCGCCGCAACGTGCGGGCGTCCGGGGTCATCCCGCAGATCTCGGTCGTCCTGGGTCCCTGCGCGGGCGGCGCCGCGTACTCGCCGGCCATCACCGACTTCACCGTGATGGTGGACGGCGTCTCGCACATGTTCGTCACCGGGCCCGACGTCATCGAGGCCGTCACCGGCGAGCGCACCACCGCCGAGGAGCTGGGCGGCGCCCGCGCGAGCAACTCCGTGAACGGCAACGCCCACTTCCTGGCCGTCGACGAGGAGGACGCCCTCGACACCGTGCGCGACCTGCTGTCGTACCTGCCCGCCAACAACCTCGGGCGGCCGCCGGAGTACGCGCCCACGCCCGCCCCCGACGGGGCCCGGCTCGACACGCTGGTCCCCGACCGGACGGGCCAGGCCTACGACATGCGCGACCTCCTGCACACGGTCGTCGACGACGGCGAACTGCTGCAGGTGCAGGAGCTGTTCGCGCCGAACATCATCTGCGCCCTGGCCCGGGTCGAGGGCGCCACCGTCGGGATCGTCGCCAACCAGCCGATGCACGCGGCCGGTGTCCTCGACATCGACGCCTCCGAGAAGGCCGCGCGGTTCGTGCGGTTCTGCGACGCGTTCGGCATCCCGCTGCTGACCTTCGCCGACGTCCCCGGCTACCTCTCCGGTGTCAGCCAGGAACAGGCCGGCATCATCCGGCGCGGCGCCAAGCTGCTGTACGCCTACGCCGAGGCGACGGTCCCGAAGATCACGGTGGTGGTGCGCAAGGCGTACGGGGGCGGCTACGCGGTGATGGGCTCCAAACACCTGGGCGCCGACCTCAACCTCGCCTGGCCCACCGCCCGTATCGCCGTCATGGGCGCGGAGGGCGCCGTCGGCGTGCTGCACCGGCGTGAACTCGCCGCGGCCGACGATCCCGAGGCGCTGCGCGCCGAGCTCGTCGCCGCGTACGAGGCCACCCACGGGACGCCCTACCCCGCCGCCGAACGCGGGTACGTCGACGCCGTCATCGCCCCTCGCGACACCCGCGCGCACCTGTGCCGTGCCCTGCGCGCGCTGCGCGGGAAACGCGCCCCGATGCCGGAGCGACGGCACGGCAACATCCCGCTCTGAACGGCACCATCCCGCTCTGATCCGCCCGACCCGCCGGCCGACACCGCGCCGTGAGGAGCCACGCCCCATGGACAGCAGCCCCCCGCTCGCGCCCGCGTACCGGACCCTGCCCGAGTATCTGCGGCACTGGGCCGAAACCGCCCCGGACCGCCGGGCGTTCACGTTCGTCGACCACCCCGCCCCGCACGCGCGGGGCATACACCGCACGCTGACCTGGCGGAGTCTGGATCTGCGTGTGCGGGCGCTCGCGGCCCGGCTCGCCGAGGAGGCCGAGCCCGGGGCCCGGGTGGCCGTGCTGTGCCCGCAGGGCACGGAGTACGTCACCGGATTCCTGGCGGCGCTGACCGCCGGGCTGGTCGCCGTACCGCTGTATCCGCCCGGCCTGCCCGGGCACGGGGACCGGCTCGCCGGGGTGCTGGCCGACGCGCGTCCCGCGGTCGTGGTGACCACGAGCCGGGCCATGGCGGAGGTCGCCGAGCTCTCCGCGCACGGGGGCGTGCCGGCCGTCGCGGTGGACCGGGTCCCCGACACCGCCGCCCGGGACCGGCCGGTGGCCGCGCCGGACCCCGGGGCGACCGCCTATCTCCAGTACACGTCCGGATCCACCCGCGCTCCGGCGGGCGTGGAGATCACCCATGCAAACGTGGTCGCCAACGCCCGCCAGGCACTGACCGCCTACGGCGCCGACACGGTCCCGGTGACCTGCGTGGGCTGGCTGCCGCTCTACCACGACATGGGGCTCGTGCTGAGCGTCGCGGCTCCTGTCGTACAGGGTCGTCCGTCGGTCCTCATGGACCCGGCCGCGTTCCTGCACGAGCCGGCCCGCTGGCTGCGGCTGCTCGCCGCGCATCCGCGCGCGCTGAGCGCCGCGCCCAACTTCGCCTACGACTACTGCGTCTCCGCCGTCACCGACGCGCAGAAGGCGGAGCTGCGCCTCGACGGTGTCGCCGCGTTGATCAACGGCAGTGAACCGGTCCGGCCCGGCACCGCCGACCGCTTCCACGCGGCGTTCGCCGACCAGGGCCTTGCCGCGGACGTCCACTGTCCGTCGTACGGGCTCGCCGAGGCCACCGTCTTCGTCAGCGCCGCCCGGCCCGGGGAGCCGCTGCGCCGGTTCGCCCTCGACCGGGACGCCCTCGCCTCCGGAAAGGCCCTGCCCGCGCGGCCCGACGACGCCGACGCCGTGCGGCTGGCCGGCTGCGGCACCCCGGCGGGCCAGCAGGTCCGCATCGTCGATCCGGTCTCCTTCGACTCCCTCTGCGAGGGGGAGGTCGGCGAGATCTGGGTGCGGGGCCCCAACGTGGGGCGCGGCTACTGGAACAACGAGGCCCGGAGCCGGCGCGTCTTCGGCGCCCGGCCGGCCGGCGCCCCGGGCGGCTGGCTGCGCACCGGCGACCTGGGGACGGTGCTGGACGGACAGCTGATCGTCACCGGACGGCTGAAGGACCTCATCGTCGTCGACGGCCGCAACCACTACCCGCAGGACGTGGAGGCCACCGTCCAGGACGCGCATCCGGCCGTACGGCGCGACCGGCTCGCCGCCTTCGGCATTCCGGGCGACGGCGACAGCGCGGGCGACGCGGGTGAGCGCGTGGTCGTCGTGGCCGAGCACACGCGGGCCAGCCGTCTCGACGGGATCGACGTACCGGCCCTGGCGCGGGCCGTGCGCGCGGCCGTCTCCGCCCGGCACGGCCTGCGGCTCGCCGATGTCGTCCTCGTCGCTCCCGGCGCCGTGCCCCGGACGTCCAGCGGCAAGGTGGCGCGCGCCCTCACCCGGGCCCGGTATCTGGACGGCGTCTTCGGGGCGGGGACCGCGCGATGAGCGCCGTCGACGAGGGCGCCCTGCGCCGCCTGATCGCGGAACGGGTCGCCGCCTGGAACGGCACCGGCGGCGACGAGGTACCGATGGACCTGCCGCTGGCCGACCTCGGCATGTCCTCGCGGGACGCGGTGGGCCTGGCCGGGGAGCTGTCCCGGCTGACGGGCCGTGAGCTGCCGGCGACGCTGCTCTGGTCGGCGCCCACGCTGGAAGCGCTGGTGGCACAGCTGCGCGGGCCGGCGGCTCGGCATCTCCCCGCGCCGCACCTCTCCGCGACGCCCACGGCCTCTCCCCCGGCAGCGCCCGACGAGCCCGTCGCGGTCATCGGGGTCGGGTGCCGGCTGCCCGGCGGGGTGCGCGGCCCGGCCGACTACTGGCGGCTGCTGGGCGAAGGGACCGACGCGATCGGGCCGGTCCCCGCGGACCGCTGGCGGGACTTCACCGCCTTCCCGCCCGCCGACGCGCCCGCGTACGGCGGCTACCTCGACGACATCGCCGGGTTCGACGCCGACTTCTTCCGCATCACACCGCGCGAGGCCACGGTGATGGATCCGCAGCAGCGGATGCTCCTGGAGGTCGTCCACGAGACGCTCGACCACGCCGCCGTCCCGGCCGCCGCCCTCGCCGGCACGGCCACCGGCGTCTTCGTCGGCGTCTGCGCCCAGGAGTACGGACAGCTCACCGGCGCCCGAGCCGCCGCCGTCGATCCGTGGGCCCCGGCGGGCGCGGCGCTCGGTGTGGCCGCGGGCCGGCTGGCGTACGTCCTGGACACCCGCGGGCCGAGCATGGCCGTCGACACCGCCTGCTCGTCCTCGCTCGTCGCCGTGCACCACGCCTGTGTCAGTCTGCGCACCGGCGAGAGCGATCTGGCGATCGCGGCGGGGGTCAACCTGCTGCTGTCGCCCGTCGTCGGTGTCGCGTTCGCGCGGGCGGGCGCCCTCGCGCCGGACGGCCGCTGCAAGCCGTTCTCCACGGCGGCCGACGGTATCGGGCGCGGCGAGGGGTGCGCGGCCGTGCTGCTGAAACGGCTGTCCGACGCCGAGCGCGACGGCGACCGCGTCCTCGCGGTCGTCCGTGCCACCGCCGTGAACTCCGACGGCCGCTCCAACGGTCTCCTCGCACCCAACCCCGCTGCTCAGCAAGCCCTGTTGAGAACCGCCTACGCGCGGGCCGGGCTGGCCCCGGCGCACATCGACTACGTCGAGGCGCACGGCACCGGCACCCCGCTCGGCGACCCGATCGAGGCGGGCGCGCTCGGCACGGTCCTGGGCCCGGACCGCGACCCCGACCAGCCCTTGCTGCTCGGCTCCGCCAAGGGCAACCTCGGGCACCTGGAGTCCGCCGCGGGCGTCGCGGGCCTGGTGAAGACGGTCCTCGCACTGCATCACGACCGCGTTCCGCCCTCGCTGCACTGCGCGCACGGCAGCGCCCTGGACGACGTACGACTGCGGGTGGTGACCGAGCCCGAACCGTGGCCCCGCTACGGCGGCACGGCCACCGCCGGGGTGTCGGCCTTCGGGTTCGGCGGTACCAACGCCCATGCCGTACTGGAGGAATGGCGTCCCGACACGCTGCCGCCGCCCCCGGCCGAGGAGCCGTCCGCCCTGCTGCACCTGCTGTCCGACATCGACACCGAGCGGGTCCGGGACACCGCGGCCCGGCTCGCCGAATGGCTCCGCACGCCCGGGGGAGGCGCCGCTCGTCCGGCCGATGTCGCCCGTACGCTCGCCGGGCGCACCGGGCGCGGGCCGGTACGGGCCGCCGTCGTCGCCCATGACCGCAAGGAACTGGCGGACGGGCTGGGCGCGTTGGCGCAGGGCCGGCCGCATGCGCGGGTACTGACCGGCGACCGGGATCACCTGGGGCGCGGCCCGGTGTGGGTGTTCTCCGGGTACGGCAGCCAGTGGCCCGGCATGGGGCGCCGTCTGCTGGCCGAGGAACCCGCCTTCGCGGCCGCCGTGGAGAAGCTCGACGCGCAGCTCGCCGTCGCCTGCGGCTTCTCGCTCCACGACCGGCTGGCCTCCGGCGCACCGCTCGACCGTGTGGAGATCGCGCAACCCGTGCTGTTCGGGCTGCAGTTGGCGCTCGCCGAGTTGTGGCGCTCGTACGGCGTCGAACCGGTGGCCGTGATCGGTCACTCCATGGGCGAGGTGGCCGCCGCCGTCTGCGCCGGCGCCCTGGACGTGCCGGACGCCGCCCGGGTCGTCACCGTGCGGGCCCGGCTGCTGAGCCGGCTGCACGGCGGCGCGATGGCCGTCGTCGACCTGAACGACGACGAACTCGCCGATCTGGAGGGCGAGTTCCCTGGGGTTCAGGTCGCCGTCCACTCCTCGCCCCGGCAGAAGGTCGTCACCGGGGACGAGGACTCGGTCGCCCGGCTCGTGCACCGGCTCGAGGAACAGGGCCGCGCCGCCCGGGCCATGCGGGTCGTCGGCGCCGGACACTCGCCCCAGGTGGACCCGCTGCTGCCGGAACTGACCGACACCCTCTTCGACATCCGGGGCCTGCCTGCGCGCATCCCCGTCTACTCCACCGTCCTCGACGACCCGCGCGGCGACTGCCGGTTCGACGCGGCCCACTGGGCCGCCAATCTCCGCCGGCCCGTGCGCCTGGACCGGGCCCTCGCGGCGGCCGCCGCCGACGGCCACACCGCCTTCGTCGAGATCTCGCCGCATCCGGTCCTGGCCCGGCCGGTGACCGACACGGTGCCCGGCGCCCTCGCGGTGGGCACCCTGCGCCGCGACGCGGACGGCCGCGCCGGGTTCCTCGCGGAGCTGGGCGCCCTGTACGCCGCCGGCCTGCCCCTGCCGCGTCCGCCCGGCCGGGTCGTCGACGTGCCCGTACCGCGCTGGCGGCACACCCGGTACTGGTGGACGGACGGCCGGGCCCCCGACGCGACGACGGCAGCGGCGGCGGGGCGATGGGCCGGGCCCGCCGCACCGGGCGAGGAGGCCTGCGGTCCGGGCGAGGTGGCCGACGGTCCGGTCTCGGTCACCTCCCGCCTGAGCCACCACATCGCCGCCGTCACCGGCCACCCGACGGCCCGTGTCACACCTGGCACGGCGCTGGCCGACCTCGGCCTGGACTCGCTGATGGCCGTCCGTATCCGGACCGCCCTGGAACGCGAGTTCCGGGTCGACCTGCCGCTGCGGGACCTGCTCGGCGCCGCCACCGTCGACGAGGTGGCCGACCGCATCCGACGGTCCCTGCCCGCGACAGCGCCGACGACGGCGACCACGGGGGACGAGAAGGAGGGACCCTCCGCGCTGCGGGCCCTGCGCACCACCGGCTCCCGGCCGCCGCTGTTCCTGTTCCACGCGGCCGGCGGTCGCGCCGACGTCTACCGCGCGCTCGCCGGACGGCTCGGGGACGACCGTCCGGTGCACGGGCTGGAACGGCTGGAGGACGCCCGTACCGTGCCGGAGAAGGCGCGCCGCTACGCCGAGGCGATCATCGCCGCCCACCCCGACGGGCCCTGTCTGCTGGGCGGCTGGTCCTTCGGCGGGTTCCTCGCCCAGGAGACGGCACGACAACTCACCGCCGCGGGACGGGCCGTGCCGCTGGTCGTGCTCATCGACTCGGTGCGGCCCCTCCCGCGCCCCGGCCGCACGCAGGCCGACCGTGTCCGCGCGCACCTCACCGGCTTCGCCCGGCACGTCGCCGACACCTACGGGGTGCGGATGGGGCTGCCGTACGACGAGCTCGTGGCGATGGACGACGACCGCGAGCGCATCGACCTCGTGCTGCGGACCCTGCGCGGGGCCGTCGAGGTACCGGCGGCCGCGCTGGAGCACCAGCGGGCCTCCTACCTGGACCTGAGGGTCGGCGAGGCCCACCGTCCGGGCCGTCACGACGGCCGCGTGATCCTGTACCGGGCCACCGAACCGGCTCCGCACACCGTGCGCGACCCGGCGTACGAACGGGACGACGAGACCCTCGGCTGGGACGAGGTCTGCCCGCGTCTGACGGTCGTACCGGTCCCGGGGCACCACCTCTCGCTGCTCGACCCACCGCACGTCGACGTGATCGCCGCCCATCTGCGGCAGGTGCTCGCGACGCCGAGCGGAGCCGCTGAACCTGACTGAGGAGCCGCCATGCCGCAGCACACCGCCCGACCGTCCCGACGCGCCGTCACGAGGGCCGCGGCGGCCACCGGCCTGGCCGCCCTGTTCAGCACCACCGGCGCCGCGGGACGCGCCCGGGCCGCGACCCGGCGCGGGCCGCGGACCTTCGACGTGTCCGTGTCCTCCCCCGCGCTGGGGCGCAGCGCGCCGGTCCGGCTGATCCTGCCGTCGGACTTCGACGCCCGGCCCACGCGGAGCTACCCCGTCCTGTACCTCCTGCACGGCGCCCACGACGACTACACGTCCTGGACCCGGGAGACGGACATCGAGGCCTTCACCGAGGGCCGCGACCTGATCGTGGTCATGCCGGACGCGGGCCCCACGGGCATCCCCACCGCCTGGCGCGGCGGCCCCGACTACGAGACCTTCCAGCTCCAGGAGGTGCCGGCGCTGCTGGCCCGCGACTACCGGGCGTCCGGCGTGCGGGCCGTCGCCGGGGTCTCCACCGGAGGGTACGGCGCGATGGCGCACGCGGCCCGCCACCCGGGCACGTTCACCGCCGCGGCCTCCTACAGCGGCATCCTCGACACCACCGCCCCCGGCGTGCCCGCCCTCCTGGACGCCATCGTGGCCCGCGAGGGCCTGGCCCCGCACTCGCTCTGGGGCAGTCCGCTGCTCAACGCCCTCACCTGGCGCGACTTCAACCCGCGTGCCCGGGCCGCCGGGCTGCGCGGCACTCCCCTGTACGTCTCCGGCGGCAGCGGGGTGGTCGGCGGCGTCGGCGACTGGCTGCCCGAGGCGCTGGAGAGCACCCTGTGGCCCTCCGCGCACGGCTTCACCGACCTCCTCGCGCTCCTCGGCATCGCGGTCACCACCCACTACTACGCGGGAGGAGGACACAGCTGGACCTACTGGAAGCGGGAGTTCACCGCCTCGTGGCCGATGCTCGCCGGTGCGCTGGGGGTGCCGGAGTGATGTCGGTCCAGCCGGGGCACGGAACGGAGCGCAGGGGTCGTCCGTCCAACACAGGACGTCCCCCTCGCCCCACGGGCAACGGCGCGTGGGCGAACCGCCTCCGGGTGAAAGGAGTGTCCGTCGTGGCTGTCCCCACCCCGCGCGGCGTACCCACCGATCCCGGGACCGTTTCGGTTCCGCCCGACCTGGCCGAGCTGCTGCGCGCCCAGCTGGAGGGCGTCGCCGACGAGGTGGAGGAGGAGGTCCGCCGGCAGGTGCCCGAGTACGCCAGGCCGGCCGACGGCACCTACGGCCGCAATCTCCGGGCGGGCGTGGTGCAGGCGCTCACGTTGTTCGTCGACCACATCGCCGATCCGCGCGGCCAGGGAGCCGCCATCGCCGCGACGTACTACGAACTCGGGCGGGGCGAGGCCCTCGAGGGCCGAAGTCTGGACGCGTTGCAGTCCGCGTTGCGGGTGGGCGGGCTGCACGCCTGGCGGCTGATGGCCGGTACGGCGGAGGAACTCGGGCTGGACTCGACGGTCGTGGCCACGCTCGGCGAACTGGCGTTCCGGACCGTGCACGAGGTCGCGGAGGCGGCGGCCGCGGGCTACGCGGAGGCACGGTCGCACAGCACCGACGAGCTGGAACGGCGCCGCCGGCGTCTGCTCGACCTGCTGCTCGGCGACGGGCCGGTGTCCCCGGAGGCGGTGCAGGACCTGGCGCACGGCGCACGCTGGCGGGTGCCGTCGCGGGTCGCCGTCGTCACACTGGCGGCCACCGCGGACCCGTATGCGGCGGACGGGCCACCGGCGATGCCCGGGGCGCTGATGGACATGGGATCACGGCCGCCGCGCGTGCTGGTGCCGGACCCGGAGGGCTCCGGGCGGTTCGGCGGCCGGTCGTTCCTGCTGGGCCTGCAGGGCCGTCCGGCGGCGATCGGCCCGACGGTCCCCCTCGCCGAGGCCGCGCAGTCGCTGCGCTGGGCCACTCGGGCGCTGGGGCTGATGGGCCGAGGGATCCTGCCCCGGCAGGGTGTGGTGCGGTGCGCCGACCATCTGTCGACCCTGCTGCTGTACAGCGACGAGCCGCTGCTGGCCCATCTGCGGACGAGGGCCCTCGCGCCCCTCGACGCCGCTTCCGAGGGACAGCGTGCCCGGCTGGCCGAGACGCTGCTGGCCTGGCTGCTCAGCGGCAGCAACGTGCCCGACGTCGCCGCCCGGCTCCACATCCATCCGCAGACGGTCCGCTACCGCCTGCGCCAGCTGGAGAAGCTCTTCGGCGACGCCCTGCACGATCCCGACGCCCGCCTGGATCTGATCCTCGCCCTGCGCTCGGCGAACTGTTCCTGACGGTCACCGGCACCGCCCGGGCCCGGCCCACTCACCACGGAACAAAAACAAGCGGAATTTCTGAATTACCGTCCATAACGCTCGGCAAGGCAACGCGAATACCTTCGGGACTGTCCTTTTCATCAGGCGCTTCACGCGCCCCACCCGCAAAGGATCCCCATGCGTATCCGCTTGTGCCTCGCCGCGCTCTCACTCGCCGGCGGGGCCGGTCTCGCCACTCTCTCGGCACCCGCCGCATCGGCTGCCACCTGCTCGGACATCGACGTCGTGGCCGCTCGCGGCACCTTCGAGCCGGGCACGCTCGGCCTGATCGTCGGCGACCCGGTGTTCTCCGCGCTCCAGAAGAAACTGACAGGCAAAACCTTGTCCAGCTACGCGGTGAACTATCCCGCCGACCTTTCCCTGACCTCGGCCGCACAGGGAAACGCGGATCTGGTGAACCACGTCAGGACGCAGTCGGCAGCCTGCCCGAATCAGCGTTACATTCTCGTCGGCTATTCGCAGGGCGCGAATGTCGTCGACAATTCCATCGGCATCAGCAGTGCGGGCGCGGTGGTCGGCAGCCCCATCGTCGCGACCCTCCCCACCGCGGTCGAGCCGAGGGTCGCCGCGGTCCTGCTGTTCGGCAACCCCATCCGGGCCCTCGGCAAGAGCGTCACCGGCACCTACCAGAGCCGCACCATCGACTTCTGCGCCACCGGTGACCCCGTCTGCGAGAACGGCGGCGACGACGTACTGGCGCATCTCGGCTACACCGCCGACGCCGGCGCGGCGGCCACGTTCGCCGCAGGCAAGGTCTGACCGCACCGGAACACCGGCCCACGGCAGGGCCCGGGAGGACGATCCTCCCGGGCCCTTCGGCCGTGCGCGACGGCTATCGGGGAGTGCGGGCGAACTCCGAGAGAGCACCGGACACGGGTTCGGGAAGCCCGTCGTTCTGTACCGGCGCCGCGGTCAGCACGTCGAGGTGCTGATAGCCGGCGGCGACCACGGGGTGCAGGCCGGCCGGGATACGGCCCGCGAGCAGCCCGTCGCCCGCGAGCACGGTGAGCGTCGGACGGGCCGTCAGCCCTGCGGGATGGACGACGAGCCTCTTCACCTGGGGTGAAGCGGCCAGCTGGAGGTCGGTGACCAGTTTGGTCGGGAAGTACTGCTCGGTGAAGTCGAGCGGCTGCTCCGCCAGACTGCGGGCCAGCTCCCGGAGGTCGGTGACCTCCTTGCCCGCGTCGGTGAACGGCGTACCGTCGGCCGACCGGTACCCGGGGTCGTCGGCGTCGCCGACCCGGTCGTAGTCGCGCCAGGTGTACAGCGGCCCGTGGGGCTGCGCGGGGATGGCCTTGTACCCGACGCCGAACAGCTGCGTAGGCTGCGCGCCGCCGTTGGCCACGGGGAAGCTCTTGTCCGTGACCGGCCCGCCGTCGAAGAAGCCCACACTGCTCTGGAGGAACGCCAGCGGTACGGAGTTGTCGTCCATCAGCGCCCCGAGCACCGTGGCGTTGGTGAGCCGGAAGTCCTTCACCCCGGGTGAGCCGGTGAGGAAGGCGGCGGTGTCCTTCGAGAACAGGAAGCGGTTGGTGGCCTCGATGTTGATGCCGGAGGGCAGATAGGCCGGCAGGTCCGCCTCGCCGTCCGGGTCGCGCACGGCGCCCACTCCGGCGATGGCGAGCAGGGTCATGGTCGCCGGGTTGAGCAGCACCGGCGCGGACATCGAGCGCGGCACCAGCCCGGTGTCCAGCCCCGCCTGCACCGCCGCGTAGCCGAGCCCGACGTCGGGCAGGCCGGTGTCGTCGGGCAGGCTGCCGCTCAGGTCGGCCAGCGAGGTGGAGACGGTCGTGTCGAGGGCGAAGTAGCCGGCGCACTGGTTGTGTCCGGCGTCCGCCAGGGTGGTGGGGTCGCCGTCGAAGTCGGCCGCCGCGAAGTACCCGGTGACGACCCCGCCCAGCGAGTGTCCGCCGCACAACACCTTGCTCCCGCGCAGGCCCTGGTCGGGCAGTTCGTGTGCCAGCAGGTCGTATTCGTCCCGGACGGTCTGTTCGATGCCGAGCTTCGCCATCCACCCGAGCCGGTCGTCGTCGACGAAGCCCTCGAAGACCCGGCCGTCGACCGGCTTGGCCCGGTAGTAGTAGTCGACGGCGGTGTGCTGGTCGCCGGAAGCGATGCCGGTGCGGTCCTCCAGGCAGTTGGAGCGCCGGTCCAACGCCCAGAACTCGATGTGCCGCCCCTGCGCGGCGGCCTTCGCGACGGTGCCGCGGGCCACGCTGTCGAAGGCTCCGGCGCCCTCCAGGATGCCCGGCTGGGCCACGAGGATCCGGTCGGCGTCGGCCGACGCCGCCGGTCCGTCGGCGGAGCGATAGCGCAGATACGACAGCTGGTCGCATGCCGTCGGCCGGTCCCCGAAGGACCGCGGTAACGGCATCTTCACCCGTACCACCGACTCGGTCACGCCGTCGGCCGGGTGCGTCGACGGCACGGGCGTCTCGGTCCGTGCGCCGTCTCCCCGAGCGTCCGGGGCGGCCGCGGTGAGCGCCCCCGTGGTCAGCAGCACCGCCAACGCCGCGCCGCGCCACGTCCTTCCTCTGCTACGACTCGTGTTCATAGCCGGACCGTAGGGCCGTGGAACGCGGGCGTTCGGGAAGTGCTCACAAGAACGCAGCGCTCGACGGCAGGCTTGTCACCGGCCCGCAGAGAACGCGGCGGCGGGTGGCGTGGCTCGGTCAGGCATCCGTGACGGTCGCGGTGACGGGGGTGCCGATCTCGACGGTGCGGCTGACGGTGCACAGCCGGTTGTGGGAGACCGCGACCGCCCGGGGCAGGATCGCGCGGGCCCGGTCGCCGGAGGCTCCTTCGGGAAAGGTGACGGAGAAGGTGACCGCGAGGTCGGTCATCCGGTTGCCGAAATCGTCGCTGATCTTGTCGCCGGTCACGGTGACGGTGAACTCGCCGGGCTCCGCGTGCCGGCCCGTGGCGACGTCGACGTCGGCGGCGGTGCAGCCGCCGATCGCCGCGAGCAGGAGCTCGACCGGGGTGAAGTCGGTACCGCCGTCGGAATCGGAGCCGGTACCGAAACCGATGGTGCCACCGCGGACGTTCGTCGCGGTGAACCGGCCGGCGCCGGTCCGCTCGATGGTGACGAGGCGCTGGGAGTCTTCGCTCATGCCGACGACACTAGTGCCGCGCCCCTGGCACGCCACGCGGGCAGAACTCCGTCCCGCACCGCCTCGCCCTGCCGGGCGGCCCGGGGGACAAGGCAGGCCCGCGGGGGCGCTCGGCCCGGCCCGTCGTGGGCTATGCGCCGCGGCGCACCCGGGCGGCCGCGCGCGCCTCCGCGGCCTGACGGGCTTCGGCGGCCTTGCGGGACTCGCCACCGCGGCCGGGCCGCCCCGGGCGGGTGCCCATACCGCCGAAGGGCGCGCCGCCGCGCTTCTGACGCTCCGCGACGACCGGCCCGCTGCCGCCGACGGGGACGCCGGAGGGAGCCTGGGCGCCGGTGATACGGCTCAGCTCGGCCTCGCCGGAGCGGATCGGTGTGATCTGCGCCCGGATGCCCGCGTCGGACAGCAGCCGGGCCATGTCCCGGCGCTGACTGTGCGTGACCAGCGTGACGACACTGCCGGACTCGCCGGCGCGTGCGGTGCGGCCGCCGCGGTGCAGGTAGTCCTTGTGGTCGGCGGGCGGGTCGACGTTGACGACGAGGTCGAGGTCGTCGACGTGGATGCCGCGGGCCGCGACGTTGGTCGCCACCAGCACCGTGACGCGGCCGTCCTTGAACTGGGCCAGGGTGTGGTTGCGCTGGGGCTGCGACTTGCCGCCGTGCAGCGCGGCGGCCCTGACGCCACTGCCCAGCAGGTGGCGGGTGAACTGGTCGACGGCGTGCTTGGTGTCCAGGAACATGAGCACGCGCCCTTCGCGGGCGGCGATCTCGGTGGCGGTGGCGTACTTGTCGGCGCCGTGCACCTGAAGGACGTGGTGCTCCATGGTGGTGACCGCGCCCGCCGACGGATCGACCGAGTGGACCACCGGGTCATGGAGGTAGCGACGGACCAAAAGGTCGATGTTGCTGTCGAGCGTGGCTGAGAACAGCATGCGCTGGCCGTCGGGGCGTACCTGGTCAAGCAACTCGGTGACCTGGGGCATGAAGCCCATGTCGGCCATCTGGTCGGCCTCGTCGAGGACGGTGATGTCCACCCGGTCCAGGCGGCAGTCCTTGCGCTCGACGAGATCCGTGAGGCGGCCCGGAGTCGCGACGACCACCTCGGCACCGGCCCGTAGCGCGCCGGACTGCCTGCCGATCGACATGCCGCCGACCACGGTGGCCAGCCGCAGCTTCAGCAGCCCGGCGTACGGGGTGAGCGCGTCGCTGACCTGCTGGGCCAGCTCGCGGGTGGGGACGAGGACCAGGGCCAGCGGCTTCCGCGGCTCGGCACGCCGGCCGGCCGTGCGCACCAGGAGCGCCAGGCCGAAGGCGAGCGTCTTGCCCGATCCGGTGCGCCCGCGGCCCAGGACGTCGCGGCCCGCGAGCGAGTTCGGCAGCGTGGCGGCCTGGATCGGGAACGGCTCGTTCAGGCCGTGCCCGGCGAGCATCTCCAGCAGCGCGGCGGGCATGTCCAGTTCACCGAAGGTCGCGGCGGCGGGGAGCGCGGGGGTGACGGTGACCGGGAGAGCGAACTCGGAACGGTCATTCGTGCGAGCTGAACGGTTCAACGGAGAACCTTCCTCGACGGGGCACGCATCGAGGAATTCCCGGCAGGAGTGCGAACGAGCCGGACGAATTGCAAGCACGAGCCGAAAATGAGACTGAAAGAATTCCATCAGAATCTTCGGAATCCTTGGAGAGCAGCAAGCTGGGGCCCGCACCACATGGTGCGGGCCCCAGCTGCCTCATACGCTTTCGCGTCAGGCAGGCGTGATGTTCTCCGCCTGCGGGCCCTTCTGGCCCTGCGTGACGTCGAAGTTCACCTTCTGGCCTTCCTGAAGCTCACGGAAGCCCTGGGTGGCGATGTTCGAGTAGTGAGCGAAAACGTCGGGGCCGCCGCCGTCCTGCTCGATGAAACCGAATCCCTTTTCCGAGTTGAACCACTTGACGGTGCCAGTAGCCATGTCATATCTCCTTCGGGGCAGTGCCCAGAGGCCCACACCGTGTGGACCCATGCGTTGCCACAATGAACCCCGTCCGGATAAGCACCGGATATACAAAAATGCCCGGCGGCCAGACAGCCGCCGAGGCACTTGAAGTTTCGGGAACCACAACTGCAACTAGCTTGAAGCCTAGCACGGTACATACAACCGCACTACCTTTCGCCCACGCGGCACCGGATCGGGCGCGCAAGCCTGCACGAAGCCAAATACACGCGAAAGGTTAATTTTCAGATTACACAAGGTTCGCTCCAGGAGAACACGACCACGGCTCGAGCCCGCCCCGGCGACCGGGTCGGCCGGTGAACACGGCCGTGACCACCTCGGTGCGGGACCGCAGTCCGGTACGTGCGAACAGCCGGGACAGCCGGTTGGCCACCGCGTCCTCACTGACCCGCAGCACCGTGGCGATCTGACGGTTGGTGAGCCCCTCGGCGATCAGGGTCGCGAGCAGCCGCTCGTTCTCGGCGGTGGCCTGCCTGCGCCCCGGGACGGTGATCCCGGCCTCCCGCATGGCGGCCCTGGTCCGGAAACGCGCCAGTGCGGAGCCGGTCCTCCCGAACAGTTCGTACGCCTCGTGCAGCAGGGCGGGCGGCCCGGCGCCCGCGTCGGCCGCGGTGACGAGGGTCACAGCCGTCTCGTACGGCTGACTGCGCGAGCGCGCCAGGTCCACCGCCTCCCGCAGGTCGTCCCGGGCAGCGCCGGGAGACTCCTGCCGCAGCACGCGGGCCGACGCGAGCAGATAGCTCAGCCTCGTCCTTGCGCTGCCCGTCCGGTCCGAGATCCGCGCGAGGCGTTCCAGGCAGGTCACCGCCTCGCCGGTGTGTCCCGTCTCCGCGTGCACCTCGGCGAGGGCGGCCCACAGTTCGTCGACGCCTGCGACGTGTCCGTGGGCGTCCGCCGCGTCCAGTCCGCCCCGCAGTGTCTTCTCCGCCCCGTTCAGATCGCCGAGGGTCCGCAGCACCTCGGCCTCCACGGCGTCCAGCGAGTACTCCAACCGGCCCTCACCCCGGTCGCGCACACTGTCGATGAGGCGGCGGGCGCTGGTCGTGCGGCCTCGGGCGAGGAGGATGGCCGCGGTGCGGGCGGGAATCAGACAGCCGTCCGCCGCGGGCGTGTGGATCCGGTTGTTCGCCAGCATCCACCGGGCCGGCTCCAGCGCCTCGTCCCAGCGGCCCTCGAGGTGGCGCCAGAGGAACACGCTGTGCGGGGGCAGCGAATCGGGGTTCAGGCCCTGGGCTGCCAGCAGGTTCTCCGCCGCGTGCAGGTCCCGGCCGCTGAGCAGCTCGTCGAACATGGTGGTGACCAGGGCGTACACGTGCTCGGCACCCAGGTACGGGGCTTCGGAGAGGGCGAGTGCGCGTCTGAACCGCTCCGGCCGGCCCAGCACCATTTCCGCCACGGCCCGGAAGTAGGCGGGCTTCACCCGGCCGCGGACATCGGTGGTCCACACCTGTTCCGTCCGGGCCAGCAGGTCCAGTGCCTCCTGCCACCTCGCCAGCCCGCACAGGGCCAGCACCCGGCCGGTCACCCGGACCAGGGCGGGCAGCCCCAGTTCGTCCCACCACTCGGCCGTGGCCAGCCGGGACAGCGCCCGCCAGTCCGAGTCGTTGGCGGTCGCCGCCGTGAAGAGGTTCGCGGTGTCCTGCAACTCCAGTGGGCCGAGGACGTCCGCCATGTTGCGCAGGATCGACTCGGTCATGGTCCGCGCCGTCCGGTAGTCACCCGCCTGGTAGGCGGCCTTGGCGTACCGCTGAAGGGCCGGGACGCGGTCGACGGGCCGCTCGACGAGGTGGCCGGCCGCCCGGCACCACCGGAGCACTCCCCTGCCCTCGGAGTCGGGATGGAGCCTCTTCGCGGCAGCCGTCAGTTCCGTGACCGCACGATCGCGGTCGACCAGGTGTCCGGCTTCCGCGACCCGGTCCGCCAGGTAGGCCACCGCGTCCGCCTCGTCGGGCAGCGCCGCCACCGGTGGTCCCGCCGCGCACCCGATGCCCGCCGCGTCCCGGTCCGCCCACAGCGCCTCCACCGCCGTGGCGGACAGCCGACTGCGTTCCAGCGGCCCCAGTCGCTCGCGGACGGCATGTGCCGTCAGCGCGACGGCGAACGTCCAGCCGCCCGCCGCAGCGCCGTCGTGCCCGGGCTCGGGCTCGGGCTCGGGCCGGACGGCGACGATCTCCGCGTCGATCAGGTCGCGGATCCCGTCGCCGACCGCCTCGGCGGACAGTCCGGTCGACGTCGCGATCAGCTCCGAGGCCCGCCCGCCGAGCGGCCACAGGATGCTCAGCGCCCCGGCCACCACACGGCACGACTCACTCAGCGCGTCGAGCGCTCCGATGAACCGGTCGCCGTCCGGCAGCACCGGCGCCGGCGTCCGCACCCCGACGAAGGCGTGACCGTCGGCCACTCTGATCGCGCCCTCCCGCGTCCACCCGGTGAGCAGGGCGTCGATCGCGCCGGGGACCCCGTGCGTCAGCTCCCGCACCCGCCGGGACAGACTGCTGTCGGGTGTCGCCCGTAACCGCCGCGCCACCACCGCGGTCGTCTCGTCCGGCCCGAGACGGGACAGCACGACCGTGTGCGCCCACGGCATCCCTCCCTGCTGTTCCAGGGCTTCGGCAGCACCGTGGCGCGGTGGCGTCCGGCCCTCTTCGTCCGCGGCGCTCCGGGCACGGGAGGCCGCCTCGTCCCCGTTCCCGCCGCGAGCGCCCCGCTCACCGCGTCCCGCCGCGGAGGCCAGCAGCCGGACTCCGGTCGGCAGCGGCGCGAAGTCGGTCCCGCGGAGCACGGCCAGCGAATCGGCGTCGGCGAGGTGGAGGTCGTCCAGCTCCACGACCACGGGCGTGGACCGCGCCAGAGCGGTGTGCAGCAGTCCGGCCATCGCGGTCCCGTCGCGCCGCTCGGCCGCGCGCAGCGCCTCGGTGACCGGCTTCGCCGCGCGCTGGTGTGCCGTGCCGGAGTGGTCCGTGTCGGAGAGGTCCGTGCCGGAAAGGTGCTGCTCCAGCGCCATGACCAGCCGCAGCGCGAGCAGCAGCGGCCGTGCGTCGTCGCCCGGCACGCAGCCCACCGCGAGCACGGGCGTCCCTTCGGCGCGCAGCCGTTCGCCGAGTACGTGCAGGAACGCGCTGCGCCCGGCTCCTCGTTCGCCCCGGACGAGTACAAGGCGCGGCCCGGCCGGATCCCCGAGGCGGGCCTGGACCTCGTCCAACTCCCGTTCGCGGCCGACCGGGCACCCGGTCGTGCGGTCGAGGCTCGCGGCCGTGCCCCCGTGGACCAGCCAGGGGCTTTCGGACGGAGCAGCCATGGTCCACCGCGTTCTCTTCGACGACATCCGCGAGGCGGGCGGCACCGAACCCGACCGCATCGAGCGTCTCCGGCGGCCCCGTGGCCGGGCCGTCAACACTGCGAGCCATTATGGCGATTTCCGTATGATCATGTTCCGTCGGGCGGTGGGTTCCGAAAGCACCGCGCCGCGAACGTTCCTGCTCCGGTCGGCCGTTCACACGCGCAGTACCGGACCAGGAGGAGTGGGCGTGCTGAAGCGCGGGCCTGTCATCGGCAGGGACAGCGAGATCCGGGAAACGGCCGGGACACTGCTGTCCACCGGTGCCTCGGCGCGCACCCTGCTGCTCGTCGGCGGAGCCGGAACAGGCAAGACCGCCGTGGTGGAAGAAGCCCGGCGAGCGGTGGTCGAGGACGGTGCCACGGTCTTACGGCTGCGCTGTCACGACGGGGGGCACCCGCCCGGCGCGGCCGCGCTTGCCGAGGGCGTCCACCATGTGCTCACCAAGGTCCACGATCGCCGGAGCCCGGCCCGTACCAGTGCGATCCGCCGGATCCGGCTGCGGAACACCGGCCGGGACGGCGAGTTGACCCTGCTGGCCACCCTCGGCGAGGTGGTCGCGGACGCGGCCCGTCACCTTCCCTTCGCGCTGGTGATCGACGACGTCGAGCGGATGCCGTCGGCGACGGCATCCGCCCTCGGCCTGCTGCTGCGCGTCTTCCGCCCCGCCGGTGTGCCGATGGTGATGGCCGGCCGCCTCGCACGGCCCGGACGCCCCGGCCGCCCCGAAGACGACGGCGTCCGGCAGCTCGCGACAGCGGCCGACCGGCTGCTCGAACTGGCGCCGCTGCGGCCGGCCGACGTGGAGGCCCTGGTCGTACGGCGGCTCGGCCGCCCGGTCGAACCGGCACTGGTGACGGCGGTGCTGCGGGCGCTGGGCCCGATGGCGGGCACCCCCGAAGCCGTGCTGTCGGTGCTCGACTCGATGGCGGAGCAGGGCGACTTCCTGGAACTCGGCGGCCATGTGTGCCTGGCCGAGCCGGAACAGGCGCTGCGGCTCACCACGGACGTGGCGCGGCTGAGCCGGCTCTGCTGGCCGGCCGGGCCACCGGACGCCGGCGCCCTGGACGCGGCGGCCGCCGTGGCCCGCAACCTCGAGCACGCCGAGATACGGCTCGACGATCTGCACCGGCTGAAGCCGGGCGGCCCACGCCGGGCCGGCCTCGTCGACCGAACGCTGACCCCGCTGGTCGGGGACGGGATCCTGACCGTGGACGAGGACCGCCGGATAGCGTTCGCCGTTCCGGCCCTCGCGGCGGCGCTGCGGGCGCTGCCCACTCGGCACGCCGTGTCGTCGCTGCACGCGCTGATCACCAGATCGCTGACCGATCGGCTGGGCGCGGAGACCGCGGGGGGCGGCTACCCCCGGCTGGCCGATCACGTGGCGGCGGCCGGGGCCGAGCTGGACGACGCCCTCGCGGTGGATGTGCTGCTGGCGGCGGCCCGCACGGACGCCAGGTCCGACTGGTCCCGATCGGTCCGCGCCTACTCCTGGGCGCTTCGGCGCCTGCCGCCGCACGACCGCCGGACGCCCGGCGTGCTGGGCGAGTCCGCCGAGCTGAGTCTGCGCCACGCCGACCACCCCGGTGCGCTGGCGCTGGGCGACCCGCTGTTCGCCTGCCTGGACGCGTCGTCCGCCGAGCAGGACCGGGAAGGTCTGCGGCACGTCGCCGGGGTGTGGGCCCTGGCCGCACTGCACGAGCACCGGTTGCCGGACACCCTCGGCGCCGGACCCCGGGGCCGTGCCGTGGCGGAACACGCGCCCGCCGTGGCCGGCTTCGCGGCGCTCGTCGGTCCGTACGGACTGGGCCCGGTGACGCGCCGTCCTGATACGGAGGACCACCGGGGAGCTGCCGCCGCCGACCCCCGACCCCGGTCCGGGCCACTGCCCTCGGCTGCGGAACTCCGGCTGCTGGCCGGGGCCGCGGGGAGCCGTGCCGGGCTGTCGGACGCGCTGCCGCCCGATGCGGACGGCGCACGGACCCTGGACGGGCTCCGGAACGCGACCGCACACGCGGACCTGGCCGGCGCCCTGGCCGCCGTGCTCGGGGACCGCTACACGGGGGCGGGGGACAGCACGGCCGCGCTGTACCGCGTCATGGTGCGCGAGTACCTGCGAGGGGACTGGGACCGGGCCCTGGCGTCCGCCCGCCGGATCGAGGCGCGAAGCCGGACCCGCGGCAGCACGGCCGGCCCCGCGCAGCCCGCCCGCGCGCTCGCGGCCGAGATCCACTGCGCGCGCGGGGAGTCGGGGTACGCCCGGGCGTGGCTGGAGCTGATTCCCGAGACCGTGGCTCACCCGCTCGTCGCCTGGGCCAGGCTGGGTCTGCGGTACTGGTCGGGCCAGGTGGAGGAGGCGCTGGAAGGGGCACTCGACGAGGTGCGGCGGGCTCGCCGGGGCGGCCTGCTTTCGGGCATCGAGAAGGTGCTGCTGCGCTATCTGTCGTTCGCTCTGCTGGAGGCCGTGCCGTCGGCCATGGAGGAGGCGCTGGACGAACTGGAGGCGCTGGACGAGGAGGTGGGCTCCCCCATGACGCGGGAGGCGGTGCTCCTCGGCCGGGGTGTGGTGCGGCGCGACGTGGACAGCGCGCTGGCCGCTCTCCGGGCGGTGCGCCGACGGGGCGACGCGTACCTGGAACTGCTCTGCCGCCTGGGCCTGGTGGAGATCGGCGACGACTCCGAACGATGGCTGGCCGAGGCGACGCGCGGCGCTCAGGCGCTGGGCATCGGAGGCGCCACCCGTACGTCGCTCGGCCATATGACGCGCCGCCGGAACCTCGTCCTGCCGAGGGTGCGTCCGGCCAAGGACGAGTTGAGTGAGGAGGACCTCGAGCTGACCGCGATGGTCAGCCGTGGGGCGACCAATCGGCAGATCGCGGCGCGGCTCGTGTGGAGCGAGAAGACCGTGGAGCGGCGGCTGACGCGGCTGTTCCAGCGCACCGGTTGCCGCTCCCGGGTGGAACTGGCCGCGGCCTGGCTGGACGGCAGCCTCGCCCACCGCGAACTGGTGCCGGACGAGGTGCGCGGCGCGGCCGGAGGTTCGTTCCCCGTCCGTGGCCCCGGGACGCCGTCGAGCCGGCGCTGACACGTGCCGTCTCCCGGCCGCGGCGCGCCCGGCCGGTGTCTCCGGCCGTCGCCCGCCGCCGCGGGGCACGGCGCGCGGGGCACGCGGGGGCAGCGGCGCGCGGGGCACGGGCGGGGGCGGGGCGGGGCCAGCAGCGCGCAGGGCACGGCGGGGGTAGCGGCGCGGGGCGCACGGCGGGGGTAGCGGCGCGGGGCACGGCCACTTCCGGGCGGCGGGTCAGGAGAGGCGGGCGGCGTGGGTGTCGACGGGCAGGCCGAGTCGGCCGGTGTCGAGCGAGCCGTCGGCATTCACCTGGAAGTTCCAGTCCGCGCCGACGATGTAGCCGAGCACCAGGAGCGCGTCGGTGTCACGCAGCGCGGCGTCCCGCCATTGGTCGTCACGGAACTGAGCGGCGGTCACCACGAAGAGGCGGCGGGCGTGCGCCTTGGCGGTCACCAGGGCGACGCTGTCCTGCCGCACGGTCTGCGGGGCCGGCGATCTCCGGTCGGAACCCCACGGCATGCCGTCCTGGCAGGCCAGAGCCTCGTCACGGGTCGCCGCGGTGCGCAGCCGTGCCGACCGCGCCCCCAGTCCGTCGGTGACCGACGGAGTGGCCGCCGAGCCCACCAGGACGACCGTGGCGAGCAGGCCGACCGGACCCGAGATCAGTTCCGTGATGAGGGCCTGGGCCAGGCACCGGACATCGTTGTCCTCACCGGTGAGGACGATCGCCCCTGACAGCCGCGAGAGGTCGACCAGCACCCTGTCGCCTCGATGGCGACCGAGGGTGACGGCCAGGGAGTAGGGATGCGCGACCTCGGCGCCCGCGTCGCCCGGACCCGTCAGTTCCTTCGGTTCCACCCACCACTCCTTGCCCGAGAGGTCCGCGGTCCAGGGCGCGGGCGCGGGGGCGTCGGCACCGGCGAGCAGCAGCGTCAGCCGCTGTCCCGAGTGGATGACCGCGTGTACCTCGGGCAGCGCACGGGCACTGTGCGCCCGCCCTTCGGCCACGGCTCGCAGGCCCAGGGCGACCGCCTCGAGTTCCTTGCGATGGGCGCTCGGTCTCGCACTACGGACCCGCCCGGGCAAGGGGTCGCGTCTGCGCAGGATCCATGCGGCGGCGGCCCCGAGCAACACCAGGACGAGCACCACGGACAGGACAATGGACGCGATCATGCGGCCACCTTTGTTACTAGAAGTTGCCAGAACTGGTCACCGGCTCAGCGGCAACGCCGCCCGCGGTGCTCCGCGGGCGCATCGCCAGGGGCCCGGTGGCACCCGGGGAAACGCGCCGCCGCCGGCCGAAGGACAGCCGAGGGAAAACGTCGAAACGCGTTCTCCACGCCATCGTGGTGCCTTCTCCGCTTCCGGTGGAAGGCGAGATCGCGAACCTTGCCGGTCTGTACAGGGAGGGCGGGCCGGCCGCTCGCGCCAGGTTTCCCTCGGTCGGCGGACGTCGGGCCCGTGGCGCGGATGTCCGGCCCTCCCCGGTGGCAGCATCGCCCTCCTGAACCTCGTGGAAAACCTGTGTGAATTGGGGGGCGCATGCCTCATCAAGTACTCGGCGGGACCGTGCGCGTGGCGATTCACGCGCCCGCCCCCTTGGTCCGCGCCGGACTGGCCGGCTTCGTCGCACTGGACCCGCGTCTGCACGAACTGCCGCAGGACAGGATCCGGGAGGCCGACGCCATCGTGGTCGCCGTGGACGTGGCGGACGCCTCCGCCCTGGACCTGCTCCACCGCCTGTGCGACAAGCCCGGCGCACGCTTCCTCGTGGTGGTGGGCAAGAAGTGGCGGGCCGACCTGTCGGCGGCGCGGAAGCGGGGCGTCCGCGCCGTGGTGTGGTGGGACTTCTGCAGCCCGGACGTCTTCGTCCGATCGGTGCGCGCGGTGGCCGGCGGCGAGGAGAGCGCACTCTCCTGCCGGCCGGCTCCCGAGGATCAGCCACGGAACTCCGAGCGGGCGGAACATCACGCCGCCGCCTCCCGAGGGCGGGCCGTACCCAGACTGAACGCTCGCGAGGTGGACGTACTGCGCCTCATCGCCGAGGGAAAGCAGTGCGACGAGATCGCGATCGAACTCTCCTATTCCGAACGCACGGTGCGATACATCCTGTACGGCGCGATGAAGCGGCTGCGGACGCGCAACCGTGCCCACGCCGTCTCCCACGCCATCCGGGCCGGGCTGATCTGAGCCGCCGGCGAGGGAAATCCCGTCGACAGCGCGCCGCCGCGCCCGGCAGAGTGACCGCTCGTGACGAGCAGCGAACTGTGGACCCGCGCGACCGCCGACCGCTACGACGCCGAGGAGGGCGAGATGTCCTCGGCCGCCGTCCTCGGACCGACCCTCGACTTCCTCGCCGGACTCGCCGGCGACGGCCGGGCACTGGAGTTCGCCATCGGCACCGGCCGCGTGGGTGTCCCGCTCCGGGAGCGCGGCGTGCCCGTGGTGGGCGTCGAACTGTCCGAGCACATGGCGGCGGTCCTGCGGCACAAGATCGACGAGGACACACTCCCGGTCGTCCTCGGGGACATGGCCACGACCGTCGTTCCGGGCGAGTTCACCCTGGTGTATCTCGTCTACAACACCATCACGAACCTGCTCACACAGGACGAGCAGGTCGAGTGCTTCCGCAACGCCGCACGGCACCTGGCGCCCGGCGGCCGCTTCGTCATCGAGCTGGGCGTGCCGCCGCTGCGGTTCCTGCCGCCCGGGCAGGTCGCGGTGCCGTTCGACGTCTCCGAACGGCATCTCGGCTTCGACACCTTCGACCTGGTCGAACAGATCCTCGTCTCGCACCACTTCACCCGCGACGCCGACGACGGCGGCTACCGCCGCGAAAACTCCCGGCACCGGTACGCGTGGCCCGCGGAACTCGACCTGATGGCACGGATCGCGGGACTCGAACCGGAACGGCGTGTCGCGGACTGGGACGGCGCACCGTTCACCCAGGATTCCACGAAGCACATCTCCGTGTGGCGCAAGCCGGCCTGACCCACCTCCTCCCCGCCGAACCCGCCCCGACGTGTGCGGCGACGCCGACCGGTGATGTGCTGTCCCCGATTCCGACAGCCAGTCCATCCGGTTCCATCTGGTTCCATCTGGTTCCATCCACAGGAGGGCCCCTTCATGACCAGTCCCCACGCACTCGAGTACAAGGTCGTCACCTTCCGCGAATCGCTGATCGGCGACGCGCTGGACAGCGACAAGCTGGAGAAGGTGCTCAACAAGCACGCCGAGGACGGCTGGGCCCTCAAGGCGATCACGTCCGCCGACGTCAAGGGCCGCATCGGCCCCGGTGCGGTCGAGGGACTGCTCCTCACGCTGGAGCGTCCGCGCCGCTGACACCCGCGGTCCCGCCCACGGGTGCCGCTCCACGGAAGGCCGTGGAGCGGCACCGGCCCCGGCACGGCCCCGAATCCGGATGCCTCCGGTGTTCCGTCGGTGACACCCATCGCCAATAGGCCCTCAATGACATAAAAAGTCACAAAGCTCCCTGTTGTATGGCTTCACGCACAACCGGAGCGAGGGAACATGGCCAACGACACCACCGGCGAACGTCCACCTGACGGGTTGAAGGCCAATGCGATCGGGTTCGTCGACGCACTCGTCATCGGGCTCAACGCCACCTCACCGGCGTACTCCCTGGCGGCGGTCATCGGTCCGATCGTGGCGCTCGTGGGCATCTACGCCCCTGGCGTGCTGGTCGCTTCGTTCGTGCCGATGCTCCTGATCGCGTCGGCGTTCTACTACCTCAACAAGGTCGACCAGGACTGCGGCACCACCTTCTCGTGGGTCACCCGGGCCATGGGACCGTGGGCCGGCTGGCTGGGCGGTTGGGCCATCACCATGACCGGAGTGCTGGTCGTGGGGTCGCTGGCGGACGTCGCCGTGAGCTTCGCGCTGCTCGCCTTCGGCCTCGACAGCTGGGTCGACAACGACTTCGTACGCCAACTGCTCGCGGTGCTGCTCATCCTCGTGATGACCGCCGTGTGCGTCGTCGGCACCGAGGTCTCCGCCAAGGTGCAGAACGTCCTCATCCTCGCCCAGGTCGTCTGCCTGCTCGCCTTCGTCGTCGTGGCGCTCTACCGCGTCTACGCGGGGACCAGCACCTTCGATTCCGTCGAACCGTCGATCGACTGGCTCAACCCCTTCGGCGCCGGCGGATCGACGCTGACCGGAGCCCTGTTGCTGGGCGTGTTCATCTACTGGGGCTGGGAATCCGCGGTCAATCTCACCGAGGAGGTCGAGGATTCCGCCACCGCCCCCGGCAAGGCGGGCGTCTGGTCGACGGTCATCCTGCTGGTGACCTACGTCTCGGTCGGCTTCGCCGTCGTGGCCTATGCCGGAACGGCCTTCCTGGCCGAGAACGCCGACGAGGAGGAGCTCATCTTCGCCCTGCTCGCCGGCAAGGTGATGGGCGGCTGGGACTGGGTCGTGCTGCTGGCGGTCTCCACCTCGGCGCTGGCGTCGACGCAGACGACGATCATCCCGGCGTCCCGTACGGCGCTGTCCATGGCACGCCGGCACGCGCTGCCCGCGCACTTCGCCCACATCCATCCGCGGTTCCGCACGCCCGACGTGAGCACCTGGTGGGTCGCCGGCATCGCCATCGCCTGGTACCTCGTCGTCAACCAGATCAGTGCCAACGCCCTCTTCGACTCGCTCACCGCGCTGTCGTTGCTGATCGCGTTCTACTACGCCCTCACCGGTGTGGCCTGCGCCGTCTACTACCGCCGCCATCTGACGGAGAGCGTCCGCCACTTCATGCTCATCGGCCTCGGTCCACTCGTCGGCGCCGGGCTGCTGGCGTGGCTCCTCGTGGAATCGGTCTCCGACATGTCCGACCCCGCGAACTCCTACACCGGCACCTCGTGGCTCGGGGTCGGCCCCCCGCTCGTCATCGGCGTCGGTATCGCCGTCGCGGGAGTGGTGCTCATGGTGCTGTGGCGGCTGAGGTCACCCGCCTTCTGGTCGGAGCGCGCGGGCGTGGCCGACCCCGATCTTGTCCACGGCGTCCACGGCAAGGAGTCCTGAGATGGCGGTTGTCCTCGGATACGACGAGTCTCCCGGCGCGGTACGCGCCTTGCGCATCGCGATCCAGACGGCGGCCGCGTTCCGTGAGCCGCTCGTGCTGGTCTACGGCGCCGCGGCCCCGGGGCCGGGGGGCGAGGAGTACCGGGCCCACCACGAAGCCGTCCGCGAGGCCGGACGCGTCGCCCTCGATCACGCCGTCACCGCGGCCGAGGCGGCGGGCGTGCCCACGACCGTCGAAATCATCGACCAGAAACCGGCGCAGGCGCTGATCGACGCCGCGTCACGCCACGAGGCGAGGTTCATCGTGGTGGGCAGCTGGGGCGAGAGCCCGATGCGCGGGGCACTGCTGGGCTCGACCCCCCACAAACTCCTGCACCTGTCGACCGTCCCGGTGCTCTGCGTCCCGACCGAACAATAAGCCGCCGCACCTACGGACGGCGCCTTCGGAAGCCCGGGCCACGTCGTACGTGTCGCCGTCGCCGACCCGGCCGCCTACGAGACCTTCCTCAGCCGGCACGTGACGACCATCCCGCAGATCAAGAACTTCACCATCGCACTTCACGATGAATACGGCCCGACGACCAGCCGCCCCGCGACCGTCCTTCGAACGGGTCAGCTGCCGGGAAGCTTTCGCCGCACGGCATCCAGCGCCCGGTCCCCCGCGTCGGCGGTGGAGGCTGCAAAGTCACGCACCATGGTGAGCAGAGGGTCCGTGCTCTGCCTGAACGTCTCCATATACGAGTTCGCGGTGTCGCGCACCTCCGACCTCACGGCTACCGAGCCGTCATCGCGCCGCAGCGGATAGGAGGCGGAGAGGATTCCGCGGTAGTCGTCACCACTGGCCCATCGGTTCAGCTCGGAGACTCGGACCACGGCAAGCGGGTGCGAGCTGTCCTGAGTCAGCAGGAGCTTGACGAAGCTGTCGCGGATGCCCTCCGCTCCTTCGAACTCGGCGGCCTGACGGAGGAACTCCTCGACGCTCATTTCCTCCAGGTGCGATCCGCCGGCAAGCTTCATGAGCGCACGGAGGCACGCGTCGCGGTCCTGCATCACGAGCAGCCCGGCGCGGTCGCACGACAGCTCGGACTTGCGCATCCACTCTCCTAGGGCCGCCTGAACGGCCTGGAGGCCGATGCCGGCCAGAGGCAGCGCCGTAACGAGGGCGCCCGCCCGCACCAGGTAGAAGGCCATGGTGCGGTACACCGAGTGGCCGCTCATCACATGCCCGAGTTCGTGGCCGATCACGAACGTCAGTTCGTCGGCGTCCATGAGGTCGACCAACGCCGTGGTCAGCACGACGAACGGTTGGTTCATGCCGATGGTGAAGGCGTTGACCACATTCGATTGCTGGACGTAGACCTCGGGCGGCCTGTCAAAGTCCAGTAACCGCGCGGCCTCGAGCACACTGCTGTGGATTCGCGCGAATTGCCGGTCACTCGTCCGCACCGCAGAGGCGAGGTGTTCCATCCGAACGACGCGCTCAGGGAAGCTTCCACTGAACTTCCTGACGACACCGTCCAGGCCGTGGAGCTTGCGCAGCGCCACCATCGCCGCCCGGTCGGCTGGGTGTTCGTAGGCCCGGGACGAGATACCCGGGAAGCGCGTTCGGGTGTGCGCGTCGGCGGGCAGCTCGGCCCCCGCGGTCCTTTTATCCCCCATACGGCGCAACGTAGGAAATGATCCCGCACCTGCGCAAGGTTTTGCAATATCATAATTCCGTTCGAATTCAGCAGGCCGCACAGGGATTACATATTACGATTTGATAACGCCAAGGATCTCCAGGGGTGGCCATAGACACCGGGCGGACATACTCCGGCTGGGGGTGGGGAAAGGCATGGAAGATGTGCGTCCCAGTGACAGCACGGACATCACGACGGCACTCGCAGACGCATCGGAACACCTGAAGTTCATCGAGAGTCTGACGGCGGACCTGAAGCCGGCGCCGGAGCGTGCCGCAGCCGTCGGCGCAGCGATCGAACGTGTGCAAAGGCGCCTGACGGACGGTCGGTTACGGCTGGCGGTCATAGGGGAGTTCTCCAGCGGCAAGAGCACGTTCATCAACGGACTGCTTCGGGCGCCGGTGCTGCCCGTGGCGGTGCTTCCGACTACGGCCACGGCCGTCACCATCGAGTACGGTCCGGCCTTCCTGGTGCGAGTACGCGTGGTCGGCGATCCGCAGTGGCACACTGTGGGGCCGTACGGTGATCCAGCGGCTCTCGGGGCCCAGCTGGCCGCGCTGCGAGGGGCACTCAAGGCGTTCGCGCCCGCCTTCCGGCCACCCGAAACCCCCGACCAACTGCTCGAAGTCCTCACCACCGACGGCGGCGTCGCGTCACACCTGTCCGGGCTGCGGGTGGAGTTACCGGCCGACGCGCTCGCCGACGGCCTCGTCATCATCGACACCCCGGGGACCAATGCCGAGGCTCATCACACCGACGTCGCGCGTCGTGTCATGGCCGAGGAGGCCGACCTCGCGGTCGTACTGACGTCGGCGCTCGCCCCCGTCCCCATGTCGCTCACCGCCTTTCTGCTCGAGGCGTTCGACGAGGCGACGCTGGCACGTTGTACGTATCTCGCCACCTACATCGACCGGGTGCCCGCCGCCGACCGGGCGGCTGTGGTCACCACTGTGCGCAACCGGTTGCGGGGCGGGCTCGGCCTGCCGCATCCGGCGGTCGAACCCGTCTCGGCGGAAGCCGTCGTCAAGCTCGCGGCCGGCAGGCAGCTCGAACCCGAACAGGTCGAATGGGTCGCCAGGTTCGCGGAGACCGATGCGCGGCTGCGCGAGACGATGGCACGTCGGCGCGAGGTGACGGTCGCCGACAGCACGCTCCGACTCCTCGACGAAGCCGTCCGCATCGTCGAAGAGGACGTGGAGGTTCAGCGGGCAGCCCTCGCGGAGGACGAGGAGGCGCTCGGCAGAGCCCGCATCCGCGACCTCCCCCGGTTCCTCGGCGAGCACCGCGAGCGTGGGGAGAAGCTCGTGAATTCGGCCGCCGACAAGGTGCGCTCCGAGATCGACCGCCGGCACGAAGTCGCTCGGGACCGCGTGTGGCAGAGGTGCACTTCGCAGATCGAGGCCGCCGCCTCCGTGTCCGCTCTGGAGAGCGTGGTGAACGACGACGTCACCGCCGACCTCCGCACAGGGCTGAGCAGCATGCTCAAGGATCTGGACACGTTCATGGCCGAGCAGATCGCCTCAGCGGTCGGCAGTGCGGCGGCCGGGGTGACCGAGGCGTTCGAGGCCGAGTACGCCCGCCTCGGCGAGGCGGTTGGCTACGTGCGCCCCGCCGCGCGCACGCAGGTGGCGACGGCGCGCGTGGTGGCCGCTGGGGCCGGCGGTCTGCGTCCGGTGGCGCTGGCCGCCAAGGCTGCCGCGGCCGCGGACAGGAAGGGCCGCTGGGGTGCTGGTGCCGTGGGCATGGCCGTGGGCGCGGTGCTCGGTGGGCCGGTCGGGGCCGGCCTGGGCGCCCTCGTCGGTGGCTGGCTCGGCGGCCGAAACCTGGCAAAGGTCAAGTCGGAGATCTGTGAGCAATTGCAGGCTCGGGTCTCCACCGCGTTCGGAGAGGCACGTGACGCGGCAGGGCAAGCCGCCCACGAGCACCGGCGCGCTGCGACCGCGACGTTCCGCGCTCACCTCGCCGAGTACAGAGAGAGCTACGACTCGGCGGTGGCCGAGATCCGCTCCGAGCAGCAGGCCCGTGGTGCCGAGTTGGAACGCAGACGGAAGACGCTCGCAGTGGCCAGGACCGAAGCCGAGCGCCGCCGCACGGTCATCAGTGCGCAACGCGCGGCGCTGGCCGCTCTCTGACGCCCACGCCGTCTCGTCGTTTCCCTTATCAAGTCCCCCAGCAAGCGAGGTGACCCATGCCCGATCGCTCCGACGCGCCCGGTACCGCCCGCACCGACGACCCGCACGTGGCAGCGACTTCCGACGCAGGCGAGTCCGGCGTCGCCGCAAACCCGGATCCGAGGGATCCGGCGGCGGGACCGCCCCTCGCGTCCTGGCTCGAGGAGGCCGGTGAACTGGCTCGTGATCACGGCTTGGAGGCCCTGCGCCGCGGCGTCGAGTCGCTGACCGCGCAGGCGGCCTGGCCTGCGTTCCGTGTGACGGTCGCAGGCGAGGCAGCGAGCGGCAAGTCGTCCCTCATCAACAAGCTGCTCGGACGGAGCCTCCTGCCAGAAAGCCACCCGGTGGGGGTGCCGATCACGGTCGTCGCCGGTACTGATGAGCGCATCGAGTTGTTCTGCGGTGACGAGGTTCACCAGTACGACCTGGGTGAGGAAGCGTGGCGGTCCGCCGTTGCGGACCGCGATGACAGCGACCCTGCGAAGGCGCTGCAAGCCGTCCGTGTCGTGGTGGACAACTGGCTGCTCGGTGACGGAGCCATGGAGGTGATCGAGGCACCGAGGCTCAACTTCGATGCCTCGGCGGACGAGCTGACACGCCGTACGGTTCGGATCAGTGACGCGCTGGTGATGACGACGAAGGCGGTCGCCCCACTCAGTCTCACGGAGGCGGGTTTCGTCGAGGAGGCCGTGGGCCGGGGCCACCTCCCGCAAGCGACGCTGGTTCTCACGATGATGGACCTGCTGCGGCCGGAGGACCGGCCGGAGACGGTGCAGAACATCGTCACCCGGGCGGCCCGGGTCGACACCCGGCTCGATGTGGCGGTGGGCCCGCACCACGAGGACGACGCGGATCTCGACACGCTGCGGTCCCGCCTCAAGGAGTGGTCCGCCGCGAGCGAGCGCCACCACCTCCGACAGCGCCGAATCGCCGCCCAGCTTGCCGACCACGTCGGCGGGATGGCCGAAGTCGGTCGCGCGGCACTGCGCGCTGCCCGTCTCAGCGCGCAGGAGCGCGAGGCGGCCCGGCGGAGGGATGTCGCCGAAGGGGATCGGTTGCGACTGGTGTGGGCCGACATCCAGGTGACATTCGAAGAGCGCCGATCGGCCGCCGCGGCAGAATTACGCAAGCGCCTGGACGCGGCACGCGACGAACTTCTGACTGAACTGCGGACCTCGTTGGAGGCGGCGCCCGACGCCAAGTGGTGGTGGGACACCTCGCTGTCGCTCATGTTGAGGCACGGCCTCGAGCGCCAGGTCAAGCGCCAGGAACACTGGCTGCACGGGCGTGTCGCCGACGACGTCGCATGGCTGGACGAGCAGATGTCGTCGGTGGGTGCCGGCGGCGCACCGATCGGATATGCCGGCTCCGACCGACTGGATGTCGACGAACCGGCCCGCAACCGCCTGCACGTGCAGGATCTGCGCGGCAAGAGTGCGCTCTACCGGCTCGGACCGGCCGGCGCCGCGCTTCTCGCGGCGACGGTGATTCCCGGCGTGGGCCTGCCCATCGCACTGATCGGTGCCGGCGCGGCGGCAGTCGCCGGCGCTGCGCGCTTCCGTCAGTTGGCCGAGGAGCAGAGGGCCGCGGTGAAAGAGGCACTCTGCCACCTGGTCGACCAGGCGGTGGACGAGGTCTCCGGTGACGCCGGGCATCGGCTGCGCGACATCTACGCAGATATCTCCGGCCGGGCTCTGGAGCAGAGCCGGACCTGGCGGGCCGACCGGATCGCAGTGCTGGAATCCGTCACCGCCGAGGACGACGGGCGCTGGGAGCGGCTCGTCGAGGCGGCCGAGGAGATGCGCGGCCGGGTCAGCGCCGCCCTGGCCGCCTGAAGCAAGCGAAAGAACCGAGCGATTTCGAAGGACACACCATGGACGGCTTTCACGACTTCGAGGAACGTCGCGGCGAGCTCCTCGAGATGATCAACCGGCTCCGCCCCGTCCTGCACGGACTCAACGCCCAGGAGGCCATCAACAAGCTGGACGTAGTCCACGACCGGGTCGAGTCGCACACCTTCAAGGTCATGATCGTCGGGGAGTTCAACCGTGGGAAGAGCACGGTGATCAACGCCCTGCTCGGCGAGCGTGTGCTCCCGTCGTACGCACAGCCCTGTACCGCCATCATCAACGAGGTGAAGTGGGGTGAGGAGCGGCGTGCCCGGCTCTACCCCATGCAGGTGAACGGGCAGAACGTCGCCCCGATCGACATCGGGGTCGATGAACTCGCCGACTACGTCACCATCGAGGACGGGGAGGACGGCAAGCCGAGGTCGAACCCGTACGCGCGAGCGGAGGTGTTCTGGCCGCTGCCGCTGTGCGAGAACCGTGTGGAGATCATCGATTCCCCGGGCCTGAACGAGGCGCCGAAGCGCGAATTGATCACCCTCGGGTATCTGGATCAGGCCGACGCCCTCGTCATGGTGATGATGGCGACCGCGCCGGTGTCGATGAGTGAGCAGACCTTCCTGAACGTCCATGTCCGGGACCGCGGCCACCACGAGGTGTTCTTCCTTATCACCCGGATCGACGACGTGCCGGAGGCGGAGCAGACGGGCACCATGAAGTCCGTGCGCAGTCGCCTCTCCCGCTACAGCACCCGCGAGAATCGGGTCTACTTCGTCAACGCCCGGGGCATGCTCGAGGGCCGGATCGGGCAGGACCGCGGGCTGGTGGAAGCGTCCGGGATGCTGCCGTTCGAGGCCGAGCTCGAACGGTTCCTGGTCAGCGAGCGGGGTCACGTGAAGGTGCTCGTGCCGGCGCTGCGGCTGAGCAACGTCCTGACCGACGCGCGCCGGAGCATCGAAACCCAGCAGGGCATGCTCCGGCAGAGCGCGGCCGATCTGCGACGCACCTACGAGGAGCAGCAAGGTCCGCTGCAGCAGGTGGAACAGCGACGTCGGCTGATCTTGAGCCGGGTCGACACGCACTTGCGGGATATCGCCGACGAGGCGGGTGCGCGTGCACGCAGGTTCTACCGTCAGACCGCCGACAGCATTGAGCAGTGGGTGCTCGAGATCCCGCTGGAAAGCAAACTCAGGGGATTCAATCCGCGGACCAAGGGCGCGCAAGCTGCGGCCATCCAGGCGGAACTGTCCGAGAAGCTGTCGGCCAAGCTGCAGGAAGCATCGGCCTGCTGGCAGGAGACTGAGCTGCGCGAATTCATCGAGCAGCGGGTGGAGGACCTGCGGGGTGAGATCGGCGAAGACCTGACGGAACTCATCAACCGTATCGACGCCATTCGTTACGAACTCGCGGCCATCCCTCGCCCAGCTTCGCTCGACGACGGCGCGGGCGGTGTCGAGCGCGTGCTGGCGGCGGGCATCGGTACCGTTCTCGGCGGTCCCGGCCTGGGCATCGCGGGCGCAAACTTCGGATTCAAGGGCGTCGCCAAGGCGGTGGTCCCGACGCTGGGTGTGGTGGTGCTCGGTGCGGCAATGGGCTTCGCCGCGTTCCCGCTCTTCCTCGCGGTGATGGCGGTGAATCTCGTCGGCGTCGCGATCCAGAGCGGTAGTGCGGAGAAGGCGCTGAAGGCCAAGATTGCCACGGAGTATGCCAATCGCCTGCGTGACCAGACCGACGAAATCGTGACCGACCTCATCGCCGAGGTGAGGGGTCAGCTGGGCAAAGTGCGTGAGGTTATCGACGAGGGCATCGAGGCGGAGGTGCGCAGCGTTCGGCAGGAGACGGAGAACGCCCTCGCGCGACGCGAGGCCGACGAGGCGGACACCGAGGTGACACTGCGTGCGCTCAGCGGGTACAGCCGCACGGTCAACGATCTCGACGAGGGCCTCGCGGAGTTCATCAAGCGGGTGACCATCTAGAAGGCTGCTGAGAAGCTTGTCGAAGGGCTGTCCGGCCACAGGCCGGGCGGCCCTCTTGGGTACGCGGTGGCCGGGGCGAGATGCCAGGTATTGCACATGCAGCCGGCCGACCTGGAAGCTGCTGACAGACCTCCTACAGGCTTCAGCACGCGCCAAGCCAGGGTGGGGCCCTCCAGCCCGGCTCCTTGCCCCATTCGGTGCGGCCGGACTTTGCCCCTGCCGTCCCCCCAGGACACCTAACCGAGGAAACTCAGCCGCACCTGACGGTCGGGGTTGTCCTTGTTGGTGTCCACCAGGCACACCGACTGCCATGTGCCCAGCTCCAGCCTTCCGTCCACGACCGGCAGGGTCGCGTGGGGCGGGACGAAGGCCGGGAGGACGTGGTCGCGGCCGTGGCCGGGGCTGCCGTGCCGGTGCTGCCAGCGGTCGTCGGCGGGGAGGAGGGTGTGCAGGGCGGCCAGGAGGTCGTCGTCGCTTCCGGCGCCCGTCTCGATGATCGCGATCCCGGCCGTGGCGTGCGGAACGAAGACGTTCAGAAGGCCGCCGCGGCCGGCGGCCACTTCGCGCAGGAACGCCTCGCAGTCGCCGGTGAGGTCGACGACCCTCTCCCGGGAGCCTGAGGCGATGTGCAGAACTCGGGTGGTGAATGCATCTGACATGCCCCCATCCTGACCCATACGCCGGGTTCCGTACCCGATCTCACAGCCGGACCGGGAAGATCCACGCCGGCCCTTCCGTTGGCAGAGGCGTGAACAACGTGCGTGAGGTCGAGGTGGTCGTCATAGGCGCCGGCCAAGCGGGTCTGGCCGCCGCCCATCACCTGCGGCGCACCGGTTTCGAGCCGGAGCGCGACTTCGTGGTGCTCGACCACGCCCCCGCCGCCGGGGGCGCCTGGCAGTTCCGGTGGCCCTCACTGACGTACGGCAAGGTGCACGGGATGCACGCGCTGCCCGGCATGGAACTGACGGGCGCGGATCCCGACCGGCCCTCGTCCGAGGTCGTCGCGGAGTACTTCGACGCCTACGAGCGCGCCTTCGACCTGCGTGTACGGCGCCCGGTCGATGTGCGCGCCGTACGTGAGGGCACGGATGGCCGACTGCTCGTCGAGACCTCCGACGACGGTACGTGGTCCACGCGGGCCCTGATCAACGCCACCGGCACCTGGGACCGGCCGTTCTGGCCGCGCTACCCCGGCCAGGAGACCTTCCGCGGCCGGCAGCTGCACACCGCGCGGTATCCGGGTCCCGAGGCGTTCGCCGGGCTGCGGGTGGTCGTGGTGGGCGGTGGCGCGTCCGGTACCCAGCACCTGCTGGAGATCGCACCGTACGCGGCTCGGACCACATGGGTGACGCGGCGGCCCCCCGTCTTCCGCGAGGGGCCCTTCGACGAGGGCGACGGCCGCGCGGCCGTCGCGCTCGTGGAGGAGCGGGTGCGCCAGGGGCTGCCGCCGAAGAGCGTGGTGTCCGTGACGGGACTGCCGCTCAACGACGCGATCCGCAAGGGGCTCGCCGACGGGGTGCTGGACCGGCTGCCCATGTTCGACCGGATCACTCCGGACGGCGTCGAGTGGAACGACGGGCGGTGGGTCGCCGCCGATGTCATCCTGTGGGCGACCGGGTTCCGGGCCGCCGTCGGCCATCTCGCGCCGCTGCGGCTGCGTGAGCCGGGCGGTGGGATCCGGCTCGAGGGCACGCGTGCCGTCGCCGATCCGCGCATCCATCTCGTCGGCTACGGGCCGTCGGCCAGCACCATCGGCGCCAACCGGGCCGGCCGCGCGGCCGTACGGGACATCAGGCGGCTGCTCGCGGAGGAGCCGGTCGCCGCCTGATGCCCTGCCAGGTCACCCGGCTGCCGCCGACTGGCTCTTCGGGCTCTTCGAGCTCTTCGGGTTCTGCTGGTTCCGGTTGAGCTCGGCGACGTTGCGCTGGTGTTCCGCGTAGCTCGCCGTGAAGCGCGTGTCGCCCGGCTTGACCGTGACGAAGTACAGCCAGTCGCCCGGGGTGGGGCTGATGGCCGCGCGCATCGCCTCCTCGCCGGGGTTGTCGATCGGCGTCGGCGGCAGGCCCATGCGCTGGTAGGAGTTGTAGGGGCTCTCGACGCGGGTGTCGTTCTCCGTCGTCTTCAACGCGAAGCGGTTCAGTGCGTAGTTGATGGTGGAGTCCATCTGCAACGGCATCCCGCGCTCCAGGCGGTTGAACACGACCCGGGCCACCTTGCCCATGTCCGCCTTGGTGGCGGCCTCGGCCTGCACGAGGCTGGCGATGGTGACCGCCTGATAGACGTTCATGGCGTTGCGCTGGGCGCCGGCCGCCGTCGGCGCCCCGTTGAACTTCTTGTTGGCGGTGTCGACCATGTAGGACAGCACCGTCTGCGGCGTCGCCTTCTTGGCCAGCGGATACGTCGCCGGGAAGAGGTAGCCCTCCGGGTTGCCCTCGGCGTCGTTCGGCAGCTTCAGCCCGGCCTTCGGCAACGTCTTCCTGGTGGTGCCGGCCGGCAGGGCGAGCGCCTTGTCGACGGCCTCGTAGACCTGGCTCGCACGCCAGCCCTGCGGGACGACCAGGGTCGCCGGCTTCGGCTTCTCCTTCGGGCTCTCCAGGCTCAGCAGTGGCGCCGCCACGGCGGTGCCCGCCACGACGGCTCCGGTCGCGATGAGGACGAGACGGCCCCGGCGCGTCAGTCGAATCGTGCTCCGTGGCGGAGGGTTCATCTGCATGCGGGCACGGTAACCCGCACATCGTCACAAACCCGGCATAACTTGGCATACTGTCATCTTGTCGGCTCCAGGCGGGCATCCCGTCGCACCAGCGCCGCGTACCGCCCGTCCCGCTCCAACAGCTCCTCGTGCGTGCCCCGTTCGGCCACCTGGCCGGAGTCGAGGACCACGATCTGGTCGGCACCCCGAATGGTGGACAGCCGGTGGGCGATGGTGAGCGTTGTGCGGTTGGCCGAGAGCGCGTCGATGGCCTCCTGGACGGCCTGCTCCGTGCGGGTGTCGAGGGCGCTGGTCGCCTCGTCGAGGATCAGCACCGGCGGGTCGCGCAGGATGGTGCGGGCGATGGCCAGCCGCTGCTTCTCACCACCGGAGAACCGGTGGCCGCGCTCGCCGACGACCGTGTCGTAGCCGTCGGGCAGGCCGGCGATGTGGTCGTGGATCTGCGCCGCCCGCGCAGCCGCGTGCAGCTCCTCGTCGGTGGCGTCCGGCTTGGCGAAGCGCAGGTTGTCGGCGACCGTGGCGTGGAAGAGGTACGTCTCCTGCGAGACGACGCCGACCGCGCGCGCGAGGGTGTCGAAGTCGAGGTCACGGACGTCGACGCCGTCGAGGGTGACCCGGCCGCCCGTCACGTCGTACAGGCGCGGCACCAGATAGCCCAGCGTGGACTTGCCGGCGCCGGTCGGGCCGACCACCGCGAGGCTGCCGCCGGCGGGAACGTCGAGGTCGATGCCGTCGAAAACGGGGCCGCCCTTGTCGTCGTACCGGAAGGCGACGTCCTCGAAGCGGACCTCGCCCTTGATCTGGTCGATACGGACCGGGTTGTCGCGCTCGGTGATGTCGAGGGGGAGGTCGAGGTACTCGAAGATGCGCTGGAAGAGCGCGAGGGAGGTCTGGATCTGCACGCCGGTCGACAGGAGGCTCACGGCCGGACGGAACAGGCCCTGCTGGAGCGAGACGAAGGCGACGATCGTACCGAGCGAGACATCGGGGCCGCCGAACTGGAGGGCCAGGCCCGCGGTCCAGTAGATGAACGCCGGCATGGCGGACATGACGATCCCGATCACGGCCATGCGCCAGCGCCCGGCCATGTTCGACCGCACCTCGAGGTCGACCAGCTGCTCGGACTCGTCGGCGAAGGACCGCGTGAGGGAGTCGGAGCGGCCCATGGTGCGGCCGAGCAGAATGCCGCTGACCGACAGCGACTCGGTGACCGTGGCGGCCATCGCGGCCATCTGCTTCTGACGCTGGGTGGTGATCTTCTTGCGTTCGTTGCCGACGCGACGGCTGATCCACACGAACACCGGAAGCAGGAGCAGCGAGACGACGGTCAGCCGCCAGTCGAGGGCGACCATCGCGATGATGGTGGCGACCACGCTGGTGAAGTTGGAGACCAGGGAGGTGGCGGTGGAGGTGACGGTGGCCTGCATGCCGCCGATGTCGTTGGCGATGCGGGACTGGACCTCGCCGGTACGCGTGCGCGTGAAGAAGGCGAGAGACATCCGCTGGAGGCGGTCGTAGACGGCCGTCCGCAGGTCGTGCATGACGCGCTGGCCGACGGTCGTGGAGATCAGGGTCTGCAGAACGCCGAAGACACCGCTCAGGACGGCGCTGAGGATCATGCCGAGGGCGAGGAGGCTCAGCAGGCCGGTGCGCCCCTCGGGGATGGCGACGTCCAGCGTCTCCTTCAGCAGGAAGGGGGTGGCCACCGCGACCAGCGAGGCGGCGGCGACCAGCACGCCGACGACCGCGAGCCGGGCACGGTAGGGCTTGAAGAGCGTGAGGATGCGGCGCACCTGCCGGGGCTGTTCGGTCGAGGTGCCGGGCGAGGGGGTCCAGTCGACGTGGTCGCGGGGCATGGCTCCTACGGAGGGTGAGACGGTGAGGACTGACGGAGCATAGCTCATTGTTACCTATACTCACAATGAACGGCGTCCTGATATTGTTCCCGTATGACCACCCCCGATTCCGACAGTCTGCTCGCCGAGCAGCTGCTGCGGCTCACGCGCCGGGTGCACCGCATCCAGAAGCACCATCTGGAGCGGAGCGGGCTCGCCGTCACCCCGGCCCAGGCCCGGTTGCTGCGCACCCTGGCGCACTGTGACTCACCGCCGCGCATGGCCGACCTCGCCGAGCGGCTCGAGGTGGTGCCCCGGGCCGTCACGACCCTGGTCGACGGGCTGGAGGGGAGCGGCAAGGTGCGACGGGTGCCGGACCCCACCAACCGGCGGGTGATCCGGATCGAGCTCACGGAGGACGGCCGCAAGGCTCTGCGCCAGCTACGGGGCGCGCGGATGTCCGCAGCGGAGGAGATTCTCGATCCGCTGACGGAGCTCGAGCGCCAGGTGCTGAGCGGTTTGCTGGACGCGCTGGTGGACGGGACCCCTGACCGGACGCCGAAGCATGGACAGGGGCGGGACCAGGGGCGGGGACGAGGGCAGGGGCGCGGCTGCTGAACCTCACGAGAACGGGCCGTGGGGGGCCCCCCCCGCGGAGAGGGGGTGGGCGCCCCCCCGGGGGGGGGGGGGGGGGGCTTTACAAGGTGAATGGGGCTGGGCTAATAAAGAGAAAAAAA
>NZ_JBHWUW010000006.1:20165-141287 GCF_042737245.1 Streptomyces sp. NPDC060002 | reverse complement strand
CAGCCGTAGTACTGGAGGTGCGGCCACGGCCGGGTGTGTCGGCGGCGTCAGTTCAGCTGGTCTCGGGGAGGGCCTCCTTGGCGGAGACGGCCGCCGGAATCCCGGCCGCCGCTTCCGGAGTCTCCGAACCCTGCGACTGCTCGGAACCCTCCGACCGCTCAGAGCCTTCCGACCGCTCGGGCCTCTCCGGCTTCGCGGGGCCGTCCGGCTATGCGTCCGGCAGGGCGACGGTCTCGCCGTCCAGGATCTTCCTGGCCCGCTCCAGGTCCAGCGCGCCCTCCCAGCGGGAGACGGCGAAGACCGCCACACAGTTGCCGAGGAGGTTGGTGACGACGCGCATCGAGTCCATGATGCGGTCCACGCCCAGCGGCAGGGCGACGGCGACGGCGGGAATGGCCCCCAGCGAGGAGGCGGTCGCGGACAGGGCGAGGAAGGCCGAGCCGGGGATGCCGGCCATGCCCTTGCCGGTGAGCCACGGAGTCGGCCCGGTCGCCGAGGGTCAGCACGGTGCGGAGCCGGTCGTCCGCGCCGATGGTGGTGGTGCCGTTCATCGTGTAGGTCCGGTGGGTGCGCGTCATAGGGGCCGGTCCGCGGCCGTCGTCGATGACCGACTCGTCGTCCGTCCAGGAGGCGTCGAGGCGGTCACGGTCTCACCCTCGGTCCAGCGATGCGCGGAGGTGTTCGCGAGGGCACGGGTCACGGAGGTCCGCACGCGACCGTGCGAGGTGTCGAGATACCCGGCGACGGCCAGGCGGTGCCCGCCCTCGGTGTCGACGCGATGCTCCGTGCCGGGCGGGTGGGTGGCGGAGTCGGCGAGTTCACCCGCCGCGTGCGTGAGGAGCCCTCCGCCGACGACGGCCTTCCCCGGGTCCTGCCAGACAAACACGTTGACCGGTGCGCTCCAGCCGCTCTGCCCCTCGGACACCCCGGCGACGGACACCTCCACGCGGTGCGGACGACCGTCGTTGAGGATCCCGGCGAAGGGGGTCAGGTCGTATTCGATCGGCTTTTCGATCGGCTTGATGCCGAAGGCCCGGGGACCCGGAACCACGTACCAGAGGAAGGGGTTGGACCAGCCGCCGGTCCAGACGGTCGGGAAGGAGGCGGCGATTGCCGCCCGGGGTGGGGCTGGAGGTTGAGCGGCCCGAACTACCGGCCAGTTGCCCGTCGACCTCGACCTGCACCTCCCGATAGGGCCCGTCGCCCGACCGGCACGAGTAGGGCGCGGTCGCGGGCACGGTCGGATACCAGGCGGTGAACAGGTGCCGGACCCCGTGCGGGCGGGTGCAGGTCGCCCGCCGGCGGGGCCGCGGTTCCCGGGCGGGGTCCTTGTGGCGGCCGCCGCGTTCGGTCCACTGACCGCGGGGCAGGGCCCGAAGGCCCCTCGTGGCTGATGTCGTCGAACGCCCCCTCGGCTTCCAGGAAGTCGGCCAGCTTGGCTGGGCTCCAGGTCGAGAGCGGCAGGCCGTGCTCGGCTGGCTCGGACTTGGCGATCTTCTTGATCTCCCGGCCGGTCCGGGCGAACAGGGTCTGGTCCATGGAAGATTCAACGGAGGCGAGACGGGTCCGGCGGACACGGTGGGAATGACATTCCGCTCGGCCCGGACCAGGTCGCGGTGAGCATCCGCCAACGCCCGTGCGGGTGCGTCGAGGAGATCGCCGTCGCGCCCGCCGGCCGGGAGAGGGTGACGCTCGCCGCGGGCGTGGAGGTGCTGCCGGTGATCACCCAGAGCTGGCAGATATATTTCGTAGCTCGATATATGCTCGATGCATGACCAGACAGAATCCGCCCTTGACGGAACCGCAGTACTTCATCCTTGCCGCACTCATGGATGGTCCGTTGCACGGTTACGGCATCATCAAGGCTGCCGAGCAGGCCACCGACGGGAGGCTCCGGATCGCTGTCGGCACTCTCTACGGCGCGCTGGAGCGGATGGAGCGGGCCGGGCTGGTGGCCGCCGGCCATGAGGAGATCGTGGACGGGCGGGCGCGGCGCTACTACCGGCTCACCGAGGACGGCACCGAGGCGCTCGGCCGGGAGGCGCTGCGGATGCAGCAGGCGGCGGCCGTCGTCATCGGACACTCGCGGGATGCCGGAGCGGCCCCGGCATGAATCGTCTGCTGCTTGCGGCCTATCCCGAGCCCTACCGTTCCCGGCAGGGAGAGGAGGTGCTGGCCTGCCTGTCCGAGGCGTATCCCGGCCGCTCCTGGCCCCCGCCGCGGGAAGTTGCCGCCCTGGTGCGCGCCGGGGTGCAGGCCCGCGCCCGTGCCGTCGTCGACGACACGGCCCGGCCGTGGTGGCTGGACGGCATCCATCTGGCCGCCCTGGCCCTCGCCGCGCTGGCGCTGGTCCCGTACTTGCAGGATGTGTGGCACTGGGCACTGCACATCGACCCCGGACAGCACGCCATCGCCTTCCACTTCTCCGGCTGGTACCCGTGGGCCGAAGGTCCCACGCGGATACGGCTGCTGCCCTACGGGCTGCTCCCGCTGGGCTGCCTGATCGCCCTGCTGCGCGGCAGACCGTGGATCGCGCTGCCCGCCGCGGCAGCCATGATGTGGGCCGGCGCCACGTCCCACGGCCGCACCCTCTTCGGCGACGAGGGCAAGGCGGGCCTGGGCTATTACGGTCTCGGCGCCCCGATAACGGCCCGTGACCTGGTGCTGTCGGGGGCACTGTGCGCCGCGTGCGCCGGGCTGGCGCTCTGCCGTCCCAGCCGTCTGCGACGCCGCTCGTACCGCTGGCTGGCCCCCGTCATGCTCGCCATGTTCGTGGCCGGGGGCCTGCACATCATCTCCGTCAGTCCGGCTTTCCAGCGCGGTTTGTTCGTCCTCGAAGTCGCCGCGCTGATCGCCGCGTGGGTGGCGACGGCCGCCACCGGCGACCACCGGTGGCTGATCCCCGTCGCGGCGTTCGCGATCGTCCGCACGCAGGCGATCGTCGTCCGGCCGGACGCGTTCATGCAGTCCTTTCCGGACCTGGTCGTCCTCATCCTGCTGATCGCACCCCTCCCCGCCCTGGCGATCGCCGCCCAGCGCCGACAGGGGCAGGCACTCGCCGAGTAGGAGCGGACCCCCGGTGGGCCGGCCGAGCCCGGCGGCCCACGTCGTGCCGGAAGACGTGCGTGACCGAACTCCCCCCAACGGAAGAAACAGAGCGATGACTCAGCACGATTCTCAGCCCCTGCCCGCGCACCGTCCGGGGGCCTCAAGGCAGGCCCCCGAGGCCCCCGACGCCCCCAGCCCGTCGCGTACGACACGGTCGTGGATGCCGGCTCTGCTGTACACCCTGGGGTTCCTGACGGTCTACCTGCTCGCCATCTGCACCCCGTGGGGGCAACGAGCTGAGAACGCCCTGTTTGGTCTCGGTAAACAGGGCGGCGAAGAAGCATGGATCTACCCCCTGTCAGGAGCGGTCTACGGCTCGACGCCCCTGCCGCCGATGGAATTGAGCGCCAAGCCCACCCTGATGGTGGGCCTGGCCGCCATCGTGGTCCTCACCCTGGTGCGGCGGTGCTGGCGGCAGGGGTGCGCGGCGCTCGGGGTCGTCATTCTCACGACCGGAGGCAAGGAGGTGCTCAAATCGACCATCCTGCCCCGCCCCGATCTGGTGGGCGCGCCGGAGAATCTCCTTGATCAGGGGTTCCCCAGCGGGCACACGGCCATCCCCGCCGCGCTGACCCTCGCCGCCGTCCTCGTGGTTTCCCCCCGCATCCGCCCCTACGTCGCCACGGCCGGTGTGCTGTGGCTCGCCTGCATCGCCGCCGCCAGCGCGACCATGGGCGGCCACCGGCCCAGCGAAGTGCTGGGAGCCACACTGTTGGCCTGTGCCTGTTACGGCCTCGCAGCCTGGCTGCTGCCGCCGGCCGCCGTGCCAGGCGCCACGCGGAGCCCCCGTGCGCTGCCCGTCATCACCCTGACGCTGGCACTGGCCGTCGCCCTCGTTTCCGGCGCACGGAACGACACCCTCACAAGGTCACTGGTCTCCGCGGCGACGGCCTTCATATGTGCGGCCCTGGTCTGGTACGCCGCAGTCGGGCGGCCCGCACACACCGCACGCCGCACACGCCCCGCCCTGGACTGACCACCCGGCCGGCTCCGGGCGGGAACCGGCGCATCCTGGCAAAGCGGCAGTCCGACGCCACCGCCCGCGTCGAGCACCTCTACGCGATCGCCGACGGGGAGGTCCTGTCCGAGGAAGGCGAGCCCGAAGTCATCTTCTGCATGGACGAGTTCGGCCCGCTCAACCTCATGCCCCACCCCGGGAAGCAGTGGGCCGAGCGCGGCGGCAAGCACAAGGCCCCCGACCGTGAGCCGCGCCGCAGGCGGCGGGCGACCTACAACCGCTACAGCGGAGTACGGCACCTGTTCGCCGCCCTGGACCTGGCCAAGGACGAGCTCTACAGCCACATCAAGCCGGTCAAGCGGCGGACGCAGTTCCTGGAGTTCGGCCGCTACCTGCGCACCCTCTACCCGGACAAGATCCGTATCGCGATCGTCTGCGACAACTTCTCCCCGCACCTGACCACGAAGAAGTGCCAGCGGGTCGGCACCTGGGCCGCGGCGAACAACGTCGAGATCGCCTACACCCCGACGAACTCCTCCTGGCTCAACCGCATCGAGGCCCAGTTCACCGCCCTGCGCTACTTCGCCCTCGACGGCACCGACCACGCCACCCACAAAGAGCGGGGCAGCATGATCCGCCGCTACATCATCTGGCGAAACCGCCATGCCGACGACCGGCACCTACGCGCCGTCGTCGACAGGGCGAACGTTGCCTGATGCGGCACTGGCTAGTGCAGCGCCGCATTGATCTTGCGGGGGCATGTGCCCTGCCGTCAGTGGCGAGGCGGGCTGCCGACGGCGGGCGGTGATGCGTCAGTTCTTGACGAGCACGGTCGCGAGGGCGGATAGCGCGGAGTTGACCTGAGCGGCTTCGAAGGCTGCGGGGTCGAACTGGTCGGCAGAGTCGAGGCCCAGCCATTCCAGGCGGTCTTCGTGTTCTTCGTGGCGGGGGTCGGCAAGGATCTCGATGAGGTAGGCGTATCCCCAGATGCCGCCGCAGTCCTCAGGCGGGCAAGCCCGGCGGCCGGTGAGGCATCGGGGGTAGGCGGTGCCGGCCGCCGGCGCGGTGACGTCCTCGATAAGGATGTCGTGTTCCCAGCCGTCGCCGAAGTCGTAGGTGTAGCGGAGCCGGTCGCCGGTGTGGGGAGCCACCTGGCCGAGCCGCTCGGAGGCGGCGTTGCGGATGCCCAGGTCGCGGTCAGTGACGCCGTATCGGTCCCGTCCGCTCTCGAAGGCCCACATGTGGTAGTCCTCCCAGCCGAAGGCAGCCTGGATGACGTCGTGCAGCTCGCGCAAGGTGGTGCCTGACGGCACCTCCAAGCGGCGCCAGATCGGAGGCCGGGAGTCCCGCAAGGTGATCTTGATCTTGTGTGCGGTCTGACCCGGTGCCGTCCGCGAGTTCGGCTTCGCACTCCTGCTGTTCGCCATGGCGGCCATCCTGCCACCCGTGCTCACCCTGCCCCGGCGGGACGTGTGCCCCTCCCACCACGATGATCACCGCGATGCATGGCGTCGAAGGGGTGGGGGCGCGTGCCGGTGGCAAGTCCGTACCAGGTGGTCTGGGACGGTGAACAGCGCAAAGTATCGGACGAGTTGACGCGGTCGCGGACCGCGCCGTCGCGCCGGGTGCAGCGGGCCCGAGCCGCGCCGGCCCGTGCAGAGGGTGACACAAACGCGGCCATCGCCCGCGCCGCGGGGCGACGGTTGCTGTACCCCTTGTCGGCGCTGACGCTGTCGGGTGTCGTGCGAGGCCGGCCGGTGGCCAGGCGGGGCACCCGGATCCGTTCCATGACAGCCTCGAACTGGGTGCAGTCGGCCCGCTGACCGGGCGTCAGGACGAGCGAGAGCCCTTCGCCCTTGAACAGCAGCACCGGCGCCGCGAGTGTCCCCCGGTGCAGCGGCAGCCGCCCGCAGGTGCGCCTTCCGCCCTTGAAGAGCAGGCCCGCAGCCTGCCCGCAGCCGCGCGATGTCCCCAACCCCGGGCCCAGTGGCGCCCGCAGGAGCGCGCGCACCGCCGACAGATGCGTCACAAGTGCGCGTTTACGCGTTCGGGTCCCAGTCTGCGAGCTGCTCCATCGGCTCGGTGTCGCCGGTGGTCTCCAGGCCGTCGAGCGGGACGCGCTCGTAGAAGTAGAGGACCAGTTCGCTCGCTGCGCCTCGCATCGCCATGTCGCCCGGCTCCGCGTCGGCGGCGAGGTCGTCGCAGCGGACGCCGTCGGCGTTGAGGGTCAGGCGCCAGGAGCGGCCCTCGGTCGTGTGCAGGTCGATGGTTGCCGGCTTGAACGGCCAGGGGACGGTCGTCGCCGAGACGGTCGTCAGGAACTCGTCGACGCCCTCGACCGCGACGTCCGTCGGCAGCGGCTGTGCGGCGCCCTGGGTGAGCTGGGCGTCGTAGGTGTGGACGGCGATCTCCTGGATCTGGTGCCGGGCCACGGCTCCGCTGGTCTCCGGGGCCTGCGAGCGGCCCCACCAGGTCCAGCAGCCGCGGTCCGGGCCGGCCTCGCGCATCGCGTCGAGCATGAGCCCGGTCGACTCGGCGAGCCAGGCGTCCAGGGCTTCGTGGTCGCGGGGCGCGGTCGGGGCGCCCTTCGGGTCCGTCCTCGCCGGGGGCTCAGCGCCCGGGCCCGCCGCGACGATGGCGGCCTGACGGCGGCGGCCGTCACCGAGGTGCTGCGCCAGTTCGCGCAGCGTCCAGTCCGGGCAGGTCGGGACCTGGACGTCAAGGTCGGGGGCGGACGCGATCGCAGCGCGGAACGCGGCCGAGCGGTCTTCGATCAGCCGCAGGACCTCGGGGAACTCCAAGATGTTTTGCACGGCGGTTGTGTATCACGGCGCTCCGGCCGCCGGGTAGCGAATTTGTCGGACGAACGCGTCGACGGCCGGGCGGAGCGCCGGCGCCGAAGCCGTCCTGAAAATCCGCGCACTGCTCGCCAACGGCGACTTCGACCGCTACTGGGCCTACCATCTGGGCCAGGAGCACCAGCGCAGCCACCAGGCCCGCTACCAACTCGCTGCTTGACCTACGAAGTCACTCCCAGCAATCCGCACCCCTGGCCGATGTCAGCGGCCTGAGTAGCGTGTGCGGCCCGGCGGCGCCAGCGCCAGAGGAGTGAAACGAGAGCTAGGCCGTAGCCTGGCGATCAGGTGAGCCGTTGATAGGACTGTGGGGCACAGGGGTGATCTGACGGATGGTCAGTGGGAGGGGCTTACGCCGCTCCTCCCGGTGAGCAACGGGCGGTGTGGCCGGTGGCGGGATCACCGCCAGGTGTCGAACGGGGTGCTGTACCGGATCCGCACCGGTGTGCAGCGGCGTGACCCGCCGGAGCGCTACGGTCCCTGGAAGACCGTTCACGAGCGGCATCGGCGTTGGTCGGCGGATGGAACGTGGGAGCGGCTGCTCCAGCGGGTGCAGGCCGAGGCGGACGCGGCCGGGGACATCGACTGGGACGTGTCGTGGACTCCACCTCCGTGCGCGCTCACCAGCACGCGGCCGGTGCCCGACACTCGCCGCCCCCGCGCGTCAAAGGGGGCTCCTCCTCATGATCGCCAGGACGGCCCCCAGTCCTTCAGCGCGTCCCTGTCGCCCATGACCACTACGGGATGCCGATCCGGGTCGAGGGTGCGCAGCAGGTATTCCATCGCCGCCCGGGACAGGCTGACACAGGCCGACGTACCGCTGCCGTGGTCCATGTGCAGCCAGATCCAACCGCCCTTGTCCTCACCCTCGGGCCGCGCCGGGTCGTCGGGCGGGGCGCCCTTGACGCGGTTGTAGTCGATGGCGATGACGTAGTCGAAGTCGTGCCAGTGCGACCTCGCCCACCAGCGCGGCGCGGCGAAGGAGTCGGACCGGGTGTACGGCAGCCTGGTGCCGGGATCGGCCAGGACACCGCCCGCGTCGGTGAGCGTGAACACCCCGACGGGACTGCGGTTGTCACCGGCGTGGTGCTCGGCGGTCCAGCCCTTCTTGCCGTTGTGCCCCTGCCAGCTCCGGACCCGCTCCCAGGCCCTGCCCCTCCTGGAGTAGAGCACGACGGTGGCGTCCGCGGAGTCCTTCCCGTCGCCGTACACCGCCACAACCTGGCGTGAAACAGCGGGGATCCGCCGCAGCAGCCGGTCACCGACACCCGGGACTCCGGTCGCCGCGGCCACACCCGGGGAGGTCCCGCCCCTCCGGCCGGCCGCACCCGACGTACCGTCACTCCCGTGTTGCACGGCCGCACCACCGCACGCGGACAAGGCCGCGAGCAGGAGGCCGCAGATCACCGGCGCGGCTCCCGCGCGCCGCGCATAGTCCTGTCGCATCGGCCCATGCTCGCACCGCTTACCGTGCGTCAGCGCCAGGTTCCGGACGTCCGGGCCGTGTCGGACAGCTGCCGGATCCGGCCGCCGCCATGGAAAACCGGTTGATTTTGACCACGCTGCGACGCGAACCTTGCACGGTTTGTTGCCGCTCCCCGCGGACTTCCCGTTCGTCCGCCGCTCCCCCACCCACCCCGTCTCCTTCCGCCCCCGTCTCCTTCCGCCCCCTTCTCCGTCTCCCTCTTCCTCTCCCCTACCGCTGACTCGAGCCACTGGGACGTCATGCAGATCCAAGACCTTCCGTACCCCGACCCGGGCGTGCCGGACGCACGCTCGGGACCCCGCTTCCTGTGGTGGCTCGGACGCAACCAGCTGGGCGGCCAGTTCACGTCCCTGGCCTGGGGGCTGCTGCACTTCGTCGCCGTCTCGGCGCAGCCGTTCTGCGTCGGGTTCGCCATCGAGGCCGTCGTGGACCGTTCCGGTACCCGGCTGGCCCTCACCGGCGGCGTGATGGCCCTGTGCGGTGCCGCCACCGCGATCGGGGACACCTTCCTGCACCGCGCCGCCGTCACCAACTGGATCACCGCCGCCGCCCGGGTGCAGCAGCTGCTCGCCCGCAAGGCCTCGCAGCTCGGCTCCGCACTGACCCGGCGGGTCGCGGCCGGTGAGGTCGTGGCCGTCTCCACGGGCGACGTCGAGAAGATCGGCTGGTTCGTGGAGGCCGTGTCCCGTTTCACCGCCGCGGCCCTCACGGTCCTGCTGGTCTGCGTCGGCCTGGTCGTGTACCAGCCGGCCCTCGGCCTGGTGGTCGCCGTGGGCCTGCCCGTTCTCGCGCTCGCGGTGCTGCCCCTGCTGCCCCCGGCGACGCGACGGGCCGACTTCCAGCGCGAGAAGGCCGGACGCGCCACCGAACTCGCCTCGGACACCGTGGCCGGCCTGCGGGTGCTGCGCGGGATCGGCGGCGAGGAACTGTTCCTCGACCGCTACCGCAGCGCCTCGCAGGAGGTCCGGCACGCGGCCGTGCGCAGCGCCCGCATGTGGTCGCTGATCAGCGCCATCCAGGTGCTGCTGCCCGGCCTGCTGCTGATCACGGTCGTCTGCTACGGCGTTCATCTGGCGCGCGAGGGCCGCATCACCGTCGGCGAACTGGTCACGGTCTACAGCTCCGTCATGGTCCTGGCCTATCCCCTCAGGCACTTCGAGGAGATCGCCATGGCCTATTCCTTCTCGCGCCCGTCGGCCAAACGCGCCGCCCGTGTGCTGTCCCTGGAGCGGGTCACCGACATCGGCGGATCACGCCCGGCCGACGCTCCCAGGGGCGACCTGTACGACCCGGCCACCGGGTTGCTCGCCCCGGCCGCCCGGCTCACCGCCGTGGTGTGCGGCGATCCGGACGCCGCCGGAGAGCTGGCGGAACGGCTGGGCGGACATCCTCCGCAGGAGAGCCCTTCGGTACTGCTCGGCGGGGTCCCGCTGAACGAGCTGCCGCTGGACTCCGCACGCGCCTCGGTCCTCGTCCAGGACAAGGACCCGGTGCTGCTGTCCGGTTCCCTGCGCGACCTGCTCGACGTGCCCGCCTCGGGTGCGGTCGACGCGGGTGCGGCGCTGGCCGCCGCCCAGTGCGCGGACGTCCTCGACGCGCTCGTGCAGGGTTCGTTCGAAGCCGACGACCCGATGGACGCCCGCATCACCGAGCGCGGCCGGTCCCTCTCCGGCGGCCAGCGGCAGCGGCTCGCGCTGGCCCGCTCCCTGTACACGGACCCCGAGGTCCTCGTCCTGGACGAGCCCACCTCCGCCGTCGACTCGCACACCGAGGCACGGATCGCCGAGGGGCTGCGCGAACTGCGGGCGGGGCGCACCACGGTGGTGTTCACCTCGTCCCCCCTGCTGCTGGACCGCGCCGACCGGGTCGTGCTCGTGCACGAGGGCGAGGCCGTCGCGGTGGGCGGGCACCGCGAACTGCTGCGCTCCGAGCCCCGGTACCGGGCCGTGGTGACCAGGGAGACCGACGAGGAAGCCGCGCCGGACCACGCACTCAAGGACGAAGAGGCCTCCCTGAGCGGTGTGTTGAAGGACCGGGAAGACAACCGGCTCGCAGAGATCGAACGCAAAGAGATCGACCGCGAAGGCATCGAACGCGAAGAGATCGAGGAGACCGCATGATCGGCGTGGCGCCGCCCGCGTACGACCCGGCGGCACCGACGACGGCGAACACGCTGCCCGTCGGCGCCCCCGCGACCGTCCGTGCCTACGTGGCCGAACTCCTGCGCCGGCACCGCCGTGCCTTTCAGCTCCTCCTGCTCGTGAACACGGTCGCCACGGTCGCCTCGATGGTGGGTCCATGGCTGCTCGGCGACCTCGTGGAACGATTGTCGGAGGGCGCGCGCGAGCTCCACCTCGAGTTCATCGCCACGCTGTTCGTGCTCGCCCTGGTCGTCCAGGCCATCTTCGTACGGCAGGTGCGGCTGCGTGGCGCGATGCTCGGCGAGCGCATGCTGGCCGACCTGCGCGAGGACTTCCTCGTCCGCTCGGTGCGGCTGCCGCCTGGCGTGCTGGAGCGTGCCGGGACGGGCGATCTGCTGTCCCGCATCACCACGGACATCGACCGGCTGGCCAACGCGATGCGCGAGGCCGTGCCCCAGCTGACGATCGGCGTGATGTGGGCGCTGCTGCTGCTCGGCGGGCTGGTCGTCACGGCGCCGCCGCTGGCGCCGGCCGTCCTGGTCGCGGTGCCGCTGCTCGTGGCCGGGTGCCGCTGGTACTTCAGGCGGGCGCCGGCCGGCTACCGCTCGGAGGCCGCCGGCTACGCCTCCGTGGCCGCCGCCCTCGCCGAGACCGTGGACGCCGGCCGCACGGTGGAGGCCCACCGGCTGGGCGAGCGCCGTATCGCGCTCTCCGAGCAGCGCATCCAGCAGTGGACCGCCTGGGAGCGCTACACGCTGTGGCTGCGGTCGGTGCTGTTCCCGGTCATCAACTTGGTGCACGTCACGGTGCTCGGCTCGGTCCTCATGCTCGGCGGGGCCTTCGTGCTGAAGGGCTGGATCGGAGTCGGTCAGCTGACGACGGGCGCGCTGCTGGCGCAGATGCTCGTCGACCCGGTGAACCTCATCCTGCGCTGGTACGACGAGCTTCAGGTGGCCCAGGTGTCGCTGGCCCGCCTGGTCGGAGTGCGTGACATCGAGCCGGACGGCGGGGACTCCGGGCTCGTGCCGGACGGGCGCGACGTGCACGCCGACCGGGTCCATTTCGGCTACCGGGAGGGCGTCGACGTGCTGCGCAAGGTGACCTTGCAGGTCTCCCCCGGCACCCGGCTGGCCCTGGTCGGGCCCTCGGGCGCGGGGAAGTCCACGCTGGGGCGGCTGCTCGCCGGGATCTACGCGCCGCGCGACGGCCGGATCACCCTCGGTGGCGCCGAGCTGTCGCGGATGACGGCGGAACGCGTCCGCTCCCATGTGGCGCTCGTCAACCAGGAGCACCACGTCTTCGTGGGCTCCCTGCGCGACAACCTCCGGCTCGCCCTCCCGCACGCGCGACTCCGCTCGGGCGAGGAGACCTCGACGGCGTCGACGGCCTCGGATCATGCCGAAGACGCCGAGGACGCAGAGCTGTGGGCGGCCCTGGGGGCGGTCGACGCGGACGGCTGGGCCCGGGCCCTGGACGAGGGCCTCGACACCGAGGTCGGCTCCGGCGGTGTCGCGCTCACCCCGGCGCAGGCCCAGCAGATCGCCCTGGCCCGACTGGTCCTGGCCGACCCCCACACGCTGGTCCTGGACGAGGCGACCTCGCTGCTCGACCCGCGTGCCGCCCGCCACCTGGAGCGGTCCCTCGCCCGCGTCCTGGACGGCCGCACCGTGGTCGCCATCGCCCACCGCCTGCACACCGCCCACGACGCCGACGTCATCGCCGTCGTCGAGAACGGCCGCATCAGCGAGCTGGGCAGCCACACCGAGCTGGTCGCGGCGGACGGAGCGTACGCGGCGCTCTGGCGGTCGTGGCACGGCTGAGGACACGGCTGAGGACACGGCTGAGGAGTGCAACAGCGGCGGCAGCGGGCCGGCACCGGTGCGAGGCCTGACAGCGCCGGTGCCTGTGCCTCGGCCGGTACCTGGGGCAGCGCCGATGCCGGTGTCCGAGCCGGCGCCGGCGCCGACCCCGGCGCTCGGGCCGGTACCAGTGCTCGGGCCGACCCCGGTGCTCGGGCCGACCCCGGTGCTCGGGTCGACCCCGGTGCTCGGGTCGACCCCGGTACCTGGTCCGGTACCGGTACCGGTACCGGCGCTAGGGCCGGTACCAGTGCTCGGGCCGGTACCAGTGCTCGGGCCGACCCCGGTGCTCGGGCCGGTACCAGTGCTCGGGCCGACCCCGGTGCTCGGGCCGGTACCAGTGCTCGGGCCGGTACCAGTGCCTGGTCCGGCGCCTGCTGCTGCCCCCTCACCGGGCGGCGACCCGCGTGCCCCGGGGACGGGAGCGGCCTCGGGTAGCGGCCGCCGCGCCCGGGTGGAGGCGGCCCGGCCCGGCCCTCGCGCGTCCTCTGGCGTTGCGCGCTCCCGAAGCGGGGTGGAACGCTGGATAGCGGCACCCGCGCGGAAGACAGTCGGGATCCCTCCTGAACACACCGCGCCCGACCGGTGCCCCGTGCGGCGGCACCCCGCCGCCGACCGCGAAGAGTACGGGGCCGTCACCCCCTGGAGGTACCCGTGAACAGTGCCGACGGATGGGGGGACGACGTCTACCAGCCCGACGCGTCCGACATCCAGGAAGACTCGGGACTGCTCGACGCCGAGGACACGCTGGAGAACGACGGCGTCGAGGACCCCCTCGACCGCGGCTGGTCCCCTCCGGACCGACCCTGGGCGGTGGAACACGACGGTGTGACCGCTGCGGAGCGCCGACAGGGCGAGAGCCTGGACCAGCGGCTCGCGGAAGAGGTCCCGGAGCCCGATGCGCCGGACGGCGACGGCCTCGGCGATTGCGACGGCACCGACGGGGAACTCCTCGACAACGAGGTCGGCTCCGCACGCTCCGGCAGGCTCGTGGCGCCGGACGAGGGAGCACACGAGGACGAGGAGAGCGCACTGATCGCCACGGACGTGGGCATCGACGGCGCGGCAGCCTCCGCGGAGGAGGCCGCGATGCACATCGTCGACGAGGACGCCCTGTCCGGCTGACCCGTCCACGGCCGCCCCGGCCGTTCCGGGTCGGCGGCCGCCGCCCTCTCCATCGCCATGGCGTCCGCCGTAGCCATCGCACGAGGAGCTCTCATGCAGCAGGACAAGCAGCCCGACTACCACGCGGTCGTGTTCCGCGACCGGACCGCCGGTTACGCCTTCCTGACCCGGTCCACCGCCACCAGCGAACAGACCATCGAGTGGGACGACGGCGAGACCTACCCGGTCGTGGACGTGGAGATCTCCTCCGAGAGCCACCCCTTCTTCACCGGCAAGGCGCGCACCGTGGACACGGAGGGCCGGGTCGCCCGCTTCGAGCGGCGCTACGGCGACGGCGGGGCGATGACCTGAACCGGTGCCGTCGCCACCGCCGACGGCAACCGTCGGGTCGCTCGTCAGATGTAGTTGAGAGCGGCCGCGCCGCCCACTCCCCCGAGCAGCATGAACACGGGCATCAGCACCTTCAGCTCGACCCAGCTGCCGGCCCGGAACCGCATCACCTTGGGCGGACCGATCGGGTACCAGCGCTTGCGCCCGATCGGGATGGGCCACAGGACCGGGCAGCCCGAGACGGTCAGCGCGTCGCCGATGTCGTGCACCAGGGCGCCCAGCACGATCGGCAGCCCCAGCCACAGGTACTGCTGGCCCGGTTCCGTGAACAGCCAGTCCGAGCCGTTGCCAGGCTTGTCCAGGACACCGGCGAGGATCCAGGCGCTGGTGGCGGCCAGCAGCCACACCAGCACGTCGCTGCTGGATCCCCGGGCCGCCCGCCACAGCAGCCCCTCGATCGCCAGCACCATGTGCACGAAGAGCAGCGCCAGGACCGCCCAGCGGCCACCGGTGATCGCCAGCGCCGAGGCGCCTCCGCCGATCATGACGGCCCACAGCCAGGTGTGCGTCAGGGTCCGGTGACCTCCGGAGCGGCGCGGGTCGCCCTGCTTCCTGGTGCCCTTGTAGACGGCGTAGGAAAGCTTGTCGACGATCTCGCACAGCCAGCGCGAGACGGGTCCGAAGGCCCGCGAGATGGTGGCTGCCTTGTGGTCGAGGTCCGGGGCGAGCGCGGCTCCGGCGCAGATCAGCGCACCTGCGAGCAGGACCGGCCAGGGCATCGTGTGCCCGGCCGCGGCGGCGGCCGCACCGACGCCGAGCCAGGCGGCCGCGCCCGACAGTGAGTGTGCTGGTCCCATCATGGCCGGTGCCCGCCCTATTCCTCGAAAGTCGCTGTCCAGTTGACCGGGTGCGTTGACGCTCCGTCGGCGACACAGCGTAGCGGTCGTGATCTTCGGGCCGGCATCCGATTCCCCCATCAGGGCCGAGGGCAGGCAAGATGGGGTCGTGACCCTCATCGATCAGCTGCCGCCGACCGCAGATCCCGACGCCCTGTACGAAGCCTTCGAGTCCTGGGCGCAGGAGCGTGGTCTGACGCTCTACCCCCACCAGGAGGAGGCGCTGATCGAGGTGGTCTCCGGGGCGAACGTGATCGTGTCGACGCCCACCGGCTCCGGCAAGAGCATGATCGCGGCGGCCGCGCACTTCGCGGCTCTCGCCCGCGACGAGGTCACCTTCTACACGGCTCCGATCAAGGCGCTGGTGTCGGAGAAGTTCTTCGAGCTGTGCAAGATCTTCGGCACGGAGAACGTCGGCATGCTGACCGGCGACGCGTCCGTGAACTCCGACGCCCCGGTCATCTGCTGCACCGCCGAGGTGCTCGCCTCGATCGCGTTGCGCGACGGCAAGAACGCCGATGTCGGACAGGTCGTCATGGACGAGTTCCACTTCTACGCGGAGGGCGACCGCGGCTGGGCGTGGCAGATCCCCATCCTGGAGCTGCCCCAGGCGCAGTTCGTGCTCATGTCGGCCACGCTCGGCGACGTGTCCTTCTTCGAGAAGGACCTCGCCCGGCGCACCGGCCGCCCCACGTCGGTGGTCCGCTCGGCGATCCGACCGGTGCCGCTGTCGTACGAGTACCGGTACACCCCGATGACGGAGACGCTCAGCGACCTGCTGGTGACGAAGCAGGCGCCCGTCTACATCGTGCACTTCACGCAGGCGCAGGCGGTGGAGCGGGCTCAGGCGCTGATGAGCATCAACATGTGCTCGCGCGAGGAGAAGGAACGGATCGCCGACCTGATCGGCAAATTCCGCTTCAGCACGAAGTTCGGCCAGAACCTCTCGCGCTACGTGCGGCACGGTATCGGCGTCCACCACGCCGGCATGCTGCCCAAGTACCGGCGCCTGGTGGAGAAGCTCGCCCAGGCCGGCCTGTTGAAGGTGATCTGCGGTACGGACACCCTCGGCGTCGGCGTCAACGTGCCCATCCGCACCGTGCTGTTCACGGCGCTGACCAAGTACGACGGCAACCGGGTGCGCACCCTGCGGGCCCGTGAGTTCCACCAGATCGCGGGCCGGGCCGGGCGGGCCGGCTTCGACACGGCGGGTCTGGTGGTCGCGCAGGCTCCCGAGCACGTCATCGAGAACGAGAAGGCCCTCAACAAGGCCGGCGACGACCCGAAGAAGCGTCGCAAGGTGGTGCGCAAGAAGGCGCCGGAAGGATTCGTGGGCTGGACGGAGAACACCTTCGACAAGCTCATCGAGTCCGATCCGGAGCCGCTGGCGTCCCGCTTCCGGGTCACGCACACGATGCTGCTGTCGGTGATCGCCCGGCCCGGCAACGCCTTCGAGGCGATGCGGCATCTGCTCGAGGACAACCACGAGCCGCGCAAGCAGCAGCTTCGGCACATCCGGCGCGCGATCGCGATCTACCGCTCGCTGCTTGACGGCGGGGTGGTCGAGAGGCTCGACGAACCGGACGCCACGGGCCGCATCGTCCGTCTCACCGTGGACCTCCAGCAGGACTTCGCGCTGAACCAGCCGCTGTCCACCTTCGCGCTGGCCGCGTTCGAACTCCTCGACCCGGAGTCGCCTTCGTACGCGCTCGACATGGTCTCCGTCGTGGAATCCACGTTGGACGACCCGCGTCAGATCCTGGCCGCCCAGCAGAACAAGGCGCGCGGTGAGGCGGTGGCCGCGATGAAGGCGGACGGCGTCGAGTACGAGGAGCGGATGGAGCGCCTCCAGGACATCTCGTACCCGAAGCCCATGGAGGAGCTGCTCTTCCACGCGTACGACACCTACCGCAAGAGTCACCCGTGGGTCGGCGACCACCCGTTGTCGCCCAAGTCCGTCATCCGCGACATGTACGAGCGGGCGATGTCCTTCACCGAGCTGGTCTCCCACTACGAGCTGGCCCGCACCGAGGGCATCGTGCTGCGCTACCTGGCCGGCGCCTACAAGGCCCTCGACCACACCGTCCCGGACGACCTCAAGTCGGAGGACCTCCAGGACCTGGTGGAGTGGCTGGGCGAGATGGTGCGCCAGGTGGACTCGAGCCTGCTGGACGAGTGGGAGCAGCTCGCCAACCCGGCGGAGATGACCGCCGAGGAGGCTCAGGAGAAGGCCGACGAGGTCAAGCCGGTCACGGCCAACGCGCGTGCCTTCCGGGTCCTGGTCCGCAACGCGATGTTCCGCCGTGTCGAGCTCGCCGCTCTCGACCACGTCGGCGAACTCGGCGAGCTGGACGGCGAGTCCGGTTGGGACGCCGACGCGTGGGGCGATGCGATGGACAAGTACTGGGACGAGTACGACGACCTCAGCACGGGCCCGGACGCCCGGGGCCCCAAGTTGCTCATCATCCAGGAGGAGCCGCAGAACGCCCTGTGGCGGGTCCGCCAGATCTTCGACGACCCGAACGACGACCACGACTGGGGCATCAGCGCGGAGGTCGACCTCACGGCCTCCGACGCCGAGGGCCGCGCTGTCGTCCGCGTCACCGCCGTCGGCCAGTTGTGAGTAACGAAGAAGGCACAGGAGAAGCGCACCGATGACGAATCCGGCCGAGAGGCTCGTCGACCTGCTCGACCTCGAGCAGATCGAGGTCAACATCTTCCGCGGCCGCAGCCCGCAGGAGTCCCTGCAGCGGGTCTTCGGTGGGCAGGTGGCGGGCCAGGCGCTGGTCGCGGCCGGCCGGACCACCGATGGCGACCGGCCCGTGCACTCGCTGCACGCGTACTTCCTGCGTCCGGGCCGGCCGGGTGTGCCGATCGTGTACCAGGTCGAACGGGTGCGGGACGGGCGGTCCTTCACGACCCGCCGGGTCACCGCCGTGCAGCAGGGGCGCACGATCTTCAATCTCACCGCCTCCTTTCACAAGCCTGAGGAAGGTCCCTTCGAGCACCAGCTGCCGCCGGCTCGCGAGGTCCCGGACCCGGAGTCCCTGCCGACGGTCGTCGAGGAGATCCGGAAGCATCTGGGCGAGTTGCCCGAGCAGTTGGAGCGGATGGCGCGCCGTCAGCCCTTCGACATCCGGTACGCGGACCCCTTGCGCTGGAGCGCCGAGGACGTCGAGGAAGCCGAGCCGCGCAGCGCGGTGTGGATGCGTGCGGTCGGGCCGCTCGGCGACGACCCGCTCGTCCACACCTGCGCGCTCACGTACGCCAGCGACATGACTCTCCTGGACGCCGTCCGCCTCCCGGTCGAGCCCCTGTGGGGTCCGCGGAACTTCGACATGGCGTCGCTGGACCACGCGATGTGGTTCCATCGGCCGTTCCGCGCGGACGAGTGGTTCCTGTACGACCAGGAGTCGCCGATCGCCACCGGCGGACGCGGGCTGGCCCGTGGGCGGATCTACGACCTGGAGGGGCGCCTGCTGGTGTCCGTCGTCCAGGAGGGCCTGTTCCGGGCGCTGTAGATCCGGCGCGTCACCCGCTCCGGCGGCGTAGCCGGTTCAGCAGACCGCGGGCCGGCCGGCCGGGCTCGTCGGGCGGGCCCGGCGGCGCGGCCGGGGGCGTCGGGACCGGCTTCGGGAAGGGCCGTGGCGCGGGCTGCTCGGCGCGTGCCTCGTCCAGGGTGCGAGCGAGGTCGTACCCGAGCCAGTCGATCTCGTCGGGGTCGTCGGCCGTCATGATCTTCTCCACGAGGTGCGCGGCCGGTGTGCCGGGCGTGCCGTGGGCCGGCGGTCCCGGCCGGAACCTGTTCAGGTGGGAGCGTTCGTAGGGGTCCTTGACGATCTCCGCGACCTGGAGAGGGTCGAGGAACCCGGCCAGGACTCCGGCGCGTTGCCAGGGGCCGTCGGCCTGCCGGTGCAGGAAGCCCAGGTGACGGCCTCGCCAGTTCCGGGGACGAAGGTCGACGCCCGCGGCCAGTTGGCTCCTCAGCACCGCGGGTGTGCGGCCGGTCAGCAGGAAGGCGTTGGTCCCGTCAGCGGCGAACTGCTCGAGTTCGTCGGCGAGATAGAGCCAGACGACGACCCGATAGCGATTCAGGTAGAACCTGACCGGCACCACCAGTCCCAGCCGCGCGAGGCGGGTGAACCGGGCCGGGGGCACGCCCATCACGTCGGCGCCTTCGCTGGTCCCCACGGCCCGCACGCTCGCGCGCAGCGTCTCGGGGAAGCGGGGGTCCGAGCGCAGACGTTCGATCTCCGCCCGGGCCACCCGACGGCCCCCGCCGCCGCCTTCGTCGGGCACGGTCCTGATGCGCCCGAGGTGCACGGCGAGGTCGAACTCGCTTCGCTTCAGATCCAGTTCCCGCGCTGCCCGGCTCGGCGCGCAGGAAGCGGAGTGTGGTCGCGTGACGGTGTTGCCGGACATGGTCGTCTCCCCCGTGGAGTGAAGTGGAGTGAGGCAGGCCCGCACGGTCCGCGATGGCCTCGGAAAAAACCGTAGCCGGAATCGCCGACATCGGGGCGAGCCTGTGGATAACTCCAAGGAGGAAGGTAAAACTGCAGGTCAGATGTCTTCCAGTGGTGCGCGGTCGGGCTGCCGGGCGTCCACGGTGAGGTGTTCTCCGACCCGGTTGACGAGCAGCGTCATCTCGTAGGCGATCTGGCCCATGTCGGCCTCCGCCCCGCTGAGCACGCACAGACAACTGCCGGTGCCCGCGGCGGTGACGAACAGCACCGCGTCATCGAACTCGATCATCGTCTGGCGCACGCGGCCCGCGCTGAAGTGACGCCCCGAGCCCTTGGCCAGGCTGTGCAGTCCGGACGAGACGGCGGCGAGGTGCTCCGCGTCCTCCCGGGGCAGTCCCGCGCTCGCACCCGCCACCAGCCCGTCGTTGGACAGGACGAGTGCGTGCCGTACATGGTCGACGCGCTCGGTCAGGTCGTCCAACAGCCAGCCCAGCCCCTGGTTCTGCGCCATGTCCCGCTCCCCGTGTGACATTCCCCGTGTGACCCTCCGCGTCGTCGGAGAATCTGCCCGCCAGCCTTCCCCAGGAGCGGCCGCCGGAGCAAGGAGGATGGCGGCATGGCACAGAAGATGACCGATGAGGAATGGCGGGCCTTCGTCGCGGACGGAACCCGCACCGGAAAGCTGTCCACCGTACGGGCCGACGGAAGTCCGCATGTGGCGCCGATCTGGTTCCTGCTCGACGGGGACGAGGTGGTGTTCAACACCGGCAAGGACACGGTGAAGGGGCGCAATCTCGCGCGGGACGGCCGGGTCGCCCTGTGTGTGGACGACGACCGGCCGCCCTTCGAGTACGTGGTGCTGCGGGGCCGGGCCCGCATCTCGGAGGACCTCGACGAGGTCCGGCACTGGGCGGCTCGTATCGCGGCGCGGTACATGGGTGAGGAGCGCGCCGAGGAGTTCGCCGCCCGCAACGGGGTTCCGGGCGAACTGCTCGTGCGTGTCGCCATCGACAAGGTCCTGGCGCAGAAGGCCGTCGCGGACTGACCGGGCCGAGGCGGGCGTGATCAGCTCACGGAGTCGAGCAGCCGGGCGGTGTGCATCCGCCCGGCGTACTCGACCAGCCGGATCAGCACCTCCTTCCCCGAGTCGCGGTCACGTGCGTCGCACAGGACGACGGGGGTGCCGCCGTCGAGGTCGAGGGCGCGCGAGACGTCCTGGGCGCCGTATGTGCGCGTGCCCACGAAGCAGTTGACGGCCACCACGAACGGGATGTGCCGGTGCTCGAAGTAGTCGACCGCGGGGAAACAGTCCTCCAGGCGCCGTGTGTCGGCGAGGACCACCGCGCCCAGGGCTCCCTGGGACAGTTCGTCCCACAGGAACCAGAAGCGGTCCTGCCCGGGAGTGCCGAACAGATAGAGGGAGAGGCCGGAACGGATGGTGATCCGGCCGAAGTCCATGGCGACGGTCGTCGTGACCTTCTGGTCCACGCCGTCGGTGTCGTCCACCGACTGTCCGGCTTCGCTGAGCAGTTCCTCGGTGCGCAGCGGCTTGATCTCGCTGACCGCGCCCACCATGGTGGTCTTGCCCACGCCGAACCCGCCGGCGACCAGTATCTTCAACGCCAGGGGGGTGGTGTCGCCGCCCGTGGTGTCGGAGTCTTCGGTGACCATGGATCACTTCTCTCGGGAGTGTCGGCAACGGTCGAGGTCGGTACGGGGGTGCCGTGGCTCGGCGCGGCGGTAGCGCGGGGTCTCGGCACCGGAGTGCGAAGTCAGCATCATGACAACCACGGCCCCTTTCCGAGGGGTTCGACCGCTATCTGCCCGATGTGACCGACTCTTGCGTGTTCGGTGTCCGAAGGCGCGCACGAGTCGGTACGCGGTGGTTCCGTACGCGTCCGGGTCCGTCTGAAGGTTCATCTACAGCGCTCGCAACCCCTCGATCACCTCGCGCAGGATCCGTTCGTCGGGCAACTGCGCGGGCGGGACCGGGCGGCTGACGGTGACGCAGCCGAGTTCCAGCAGGTCTCCGAGGAGCACTCGGACCACGCCCACGGGAAGGTCCGCACCCGCCGAGAGTTCGGCGACGGACTGGGTCTCCGTGCGGCAGAGTCCGATGAGGGCACGGTGTTCCGGTCCGAGCGCCATGCCGTCCGTGCCCGGCGCGCCCGGATCCAGGGTGACCAGGGCGATCAGGTCGAAGCGCACTCCGGTGGGTCCCGGTTTCGTGCGCCCGCCCGTCATGGCGTACGGGCGGACGAGCGGTCCGGCCTCGTTGTCGTACCACTGGCTGCCCAGCTCGCGCGGGGTGCCGGTCATGTCCTCGGTCATCTGCGTGGGTCGCTCTCTGGCCTCATCCGGCGGCGGGCGGGCGCGCGGAGAGCCGTGGCGCGCTGTACAGGTGCTCTCCGACCCGCTTGACCAGCCGCGCCATCTCGTAGGCGACGAGGCCGATGTCGGCGGTCACGGCGGTGAGGACGGCCAGGCAGGAGCCGTCGCCGGCGGCGGCCACGAACAGGAAGCCCTCGTCCATCTCCACCATGGTCTGGCGCACTCCGCCGGCGCCGAAGTGCCGGCCCGCGCCCTTGGCGAGGCTGTGGAAGCCGGAGGCGACGGCGGCGAGGTGCTCGGCGTCCTCCCTCCTGAGGTCGGTCGAGGCACCGACGGCGAGTCCGTCGTTGGACAGCACCACGGCGTGCCGTACCTCGCTCACGCGCATCACCAAGTCGTCCAGCAGCCAGTCGAGTTCGCCGGACCGCTGGCCCGACCCCGTGCTCGGGTCCTGGATCATCTGGGGTCTCCTTCGCTGCTGTCACTGCCCGGTTCGGGTTCGGGGGCGGCTCCGTGGCCGGGCTGTCGGCCGCCGCCCCGTGCCCAGCCCTTCCGGTAGGCGGACATCCGGTCCCGTACGAGCTCGGGGGTGCGCTCTTCGTCTCCGCGCGGGCCAGGTGGCTGGGCCGGTTCCTCGGCGAGTGGCCTGCGCAGTTGGGGGGCGAGGTTGGCCTGCCGTACCCGGCGCGGGAGGTCGTCCGATCCTTCGGCGTCGTCCGGGGGACGGTGCAGGCGCAAGGCGGTGACTCCGGGAGGCGGGGGGTCGGCTGCCGCCGGTTCGGCGGCCTCTACAGGGGCGGCGGCTCGTACGGGGGCGGCGGCTCGTACGGGGGCGGCTCGTACGGGGGCCACCAGCGCGGGGCGGTCGGCGGAGGCGGGGACGGCTTCCTGGCGCCGGTCGGCGGTGTGCCGGTCCGCGGCGGACACGCGCGCGTACACGCGTTCCGCGGGCTGCGGCTCGGCCTCCGCCACCTCACGGGCGGAACGCTCCGGCTTGCCGCTGTGCAGCAGCGCCGTCGGCAGCAGGACCACCGCGGTGGTGCCCCCGTAGGGCGAGCTCCGCAGATGGACCTTGACGCCGTGGCGGGCCGCGAGCCTGCTGACCACGAACAGGCCGAGCTGGTCGCTGTCGAACAGGTCGAGCGCCTCGGACTGCGCGATGCGCCGGTTGGCCTCGGTGAAGGTCTCCTTGCCCATGCCCAGGCCCCGGTCCTCGACCTCCACGGCGTAGCCGTTGCCCACAGGTTCGCCGGTGACCCGCACACGCGTGTGCGGGGGCGAGAACTGGGCCGCGTTCTCAACGAGTTCGGCGAGCAGGTGGGTGAGGTCGGCGACGGCGGTGCCGATGACGGCTGCCTCCGGGAGCTGCCGTACCTCCACGCGCGCGTAGTCCTCGACCTCGGAGACGGCGGCACGGACCACGTTGGTGAGGGACACCGGCATGCGCCAGGCCCGGCCGGGCGCCGCCCCGGAGAGGATGATCAGGCTCTCCGCGTGGCGCCGCATGCGGGTGGTGAGGTGGTCGAGCCGGAAAAGGTCGCTCAGCTCGTTCGGGTCGTCGGAGCGGCGCTCCATGCTGTCCAGGAGGCTCAGCTGACGGTGGACGAGGACCTGGCTGCGGCGGGCCAGGTTGACGAACACCCCGGAGATGCCGCTGGCGAGTTCGGCGCGTTCCACGGCGGCCCGCAGCGCCGCGCGGTGCACGGTGCCCAGGGCCTCGGCGACCTGGCCGGTCTCGTCCTCGGAAGGAGGCCCCGGCGGCGCTTCGGCGCGGACGTCGATCTCCTCCCCCGCGCGTAGCTTCCGCATGGCCTCCGGGAGTTTGCGCCGGGCGATCTCCAGGGCGCTGTTGCGCAGGCTGACCAGTTCGACGACGAGTCCGCGGCCGATGCGCACGGAGATGACGAGCGAGGCGACGACGGCGGCGAGGCCCAGCAGGACAGCGGCGCCGGCCGAGGTGAGCAGACCGCGGGTGAACGGGTCGGCGCGGTCGGCGACACCACGTCCGGCGTCCGCCTCGATCGTCCGCATCGCGTTCTGCACGCGCGCGTGCGCCTTGTCCCAGATGCCCGCGGGTGCGGCGGCGATCGCCTTCACACCGGGCCCGTTGGCGAGCGCCTTGTCCTCGGCGGCGTACAGGTCCGCGTAGGCGCTGCCGGCGGCGAGGCGCTGCCAGGCGGTGCGTTCGGGCCCGCGCAGGTCCGCGACGGCCGATTCCGTCAGGGTGCGGCGGGTGTCGACAGCGCCGGTGAAGAGCCGCAGGCGCTCTCCGTCGAGGCGTCCGGCGAGGCGCGCACCGGCGAGCACGACGCCCTCCTGGGCCAGCGCCTCGCCCGCGCGGGAGAACTCGAGCAGCACGCGCGCTTCCGAGCCGAGTTCGGCGTCCTGGACGCCGGAGAGGGCGCCGCCGACCGAGAAGGCCGCCGAGATCGTGCTCGTGTACCGGCCGTACGTCTCCTCCCAGCCGGCGCTGCCGTCGAGGACCGCGGTCCGCAGCGAGGGGAGTCCCTCGGCCCCGGAGACGAACGCCTCCAGCCGCTGGGCCACTCCCGTGGGCAGTTCCTGACCGTCGGCGACGGTGCTGTCGTCGCCGAGGCGCAGCCGGCCCACCGCGCGGTCCGTGCGTTCCGCGAGCGCCTTCAGGTCGCCGCCCTGCCCGGGAGCGGAGTCGGTCGCGTACCGCACGGCGGCCGCACGCTCGGTCTGGAGAGCGGCCACCGCGGCAGCCACGGGGGCACGGACCTGGGAGTCCACGCGCTGCAACTGGCGCAGCCCGGACACGTCCTGGGCGGTGCTGACGGTGGCGTACGCCCACAGGGCGAGCAGGGAGACGACCGGCACCATCAGCAGGCAGACGATCTTGGCGCGCACCGTGCGCGGCCTGATGCGCCAGCGCTCCGCGCGCGGGGGTATCGCGTCCGCCGACGTGTCGATCTGCTCGTCCGGGCCCTCATCGGCTGGGGGTCCGGCGTGGGCGCGGCGCCCGCGTGTGGGGGGCGGCGCGTCGGCGCCTGCCGTGGGGGTCCTACGGGGTGTACGCATGGCCTCCTCGATCGGAAGGGGATGGGGGGCGGGCCGGTCGCGTCAGGCGGGCCGGGCTTGCTGTCGGACGGTGAGGCCGTCCTCCGGTTGCTGGGCCGAGGCGGACGCCTCGCGCTCCCCCGTGGTGGGCGACAGCGCGACGAAGGCCGAGGTCAGGAAGAGATAGGAGCCGAGGCCGACCGCGAGGGGGAAGATGAACTGCATCGCCGTGGCCCCGGGCAGCGCCTCACCGGAGGGTGTGACGTGGACGCTCACGGCGAACATCGCGGTGTAGTGCATGCTGCTCACCGCCGCGCCCATGACGAGGGAGGCGAGGGTGACCGCGATGGGCGAGCTGATGTTGAGCGCCGCCCAGAGGGCCGCGGTCGCCGCGACGACGGCGATCACGACGGACAGCCCGACGCGCAGTGGGTCGTAGGTCACGTCGGCGTGCAGCCGGACGGCGGCCATGCCCAGGTAGTGCATGCTGGCCACTCCCAGGCCGGTGGTGAGTCCGCCGATCAGCAACGCGCGCGTGCGGTCGCGGCTGTAGCCGACGGCGAAGACGCCGGCGCAGACGACGACCATGGCGACGAGAAGGCTGAGCACGGTCAGCGGAACGTCGTAGCGGATGTCGGTGCCGCTGACGGCGAAGCCGAGCATGGCCACGAAGTGCATGGTCCAGATTCCGGTGCCGATCGCCGAGGCAGCGGTGATCAGCCAGTTGCGGCGCGAGCGTCCGGTGGCGCCGAGCGCGCGCACGGTGCAGCGCAGCCCGAGGGCGGCGCCGAGGCAGGCCATCAGGTACGACAGCGCGGGGGTCAGCCAGCCGAAGGCGGCGTGGTCCAGGTGTCCCATGGCCACGGGAGGCTAGTCGGGGCACAGGAGCACAAAGGGGGCGCATTTCGAAAGGTGTTGAAATGTGGCGCAGTAGTGCACCGGAACGATCGGGTCAGGCTCGAACATGTGCACCGAGGCGTCGTCCGTGTCGGTGAGGGATCATGCGGAGCATGAGCGACGACCACACACACGTTCAGGAGTTCTTCGGCGCGCGGGCCGCGGGCTGGGACAGCCGCTTCCCGGACGACGGTCCCGCCTACGCCGCCGCGGTCGGCCACCTCGGCCTGCGTGCGGGAGACCGTGTGCTGGACGCGGGCTGCGGCACCGGGAGGGCCCTGACGCCGCTGCGTGCGGCCGTGGGGCCGTCGGGAGTGGTCGTCGGGGCGGATCTGACCCCCGACATGCTCACGGCCGCCGTACGGGCCGGACGCGACGGTGCCGGGCGACTGATGCTCGCCGACGTGACCGCGCTTCCCTTTCGCTCCGCGTCGCTGGACGCCGTGTTCGCGGCGGGCCTCATCGCCCATCTGCCCCGGCCGGCGGAGAACCTGCGGGAACTGGCACGGGTGGTGCGCCCGGGCGGCACGCTGGCGCTGTTCCACCCGATCGGCAGGGCGGCACTCGCTGCCCGCCAGGGACGGCAGCTCACCCCGGAGGACCTGCGCGCGGAACCCAACCTCCGCCCGATGCTGGCCGGTTCTGGCTGGCGCCTGACCTCCTACACCGACGAGGACGCCCGCTTCCTGGCCCTCGCCGTCCGCGAGACCTGAGGGCGCACGCCTCCCCGGCGACCGCCCGCACGAAGGCGTCGGGATTGTCGGACATGGCGTTGCGGCCGGCGCCCGGCACCGTCACCACCCGCCCACCCGCACACCCGCACACCCGCACACCCGCCAGACCGTCCGCTCCGTCGAGCTCACCGGTCAGCTCGCCCTGGACGAGGACGCCCAAGCGACCGTACTGCACCGCCGACTGGCCTTCCTGGAGGAGCCGGCGAGCTTCTTCTACGAAGGTGACCGCCTGCTGCGGGCGGAGGAGCTGGAGGACCCGTTCCGGCGCGGTGTCCTGACCATCGCGCGAGCGACGTCCCGGGCCGAGATCACCCTGGCTGTGTACGGCCGCCCGCGAGGCGGGCCGGCACCTGGCGTGGGACACGAAGACGGAGAGAGGGGGCGGACGCTTCATGCTCGCGCCGGCGTTCATGAAGCCGCGCGACGCCTGGGATTACTACCGCGGTCGGGAGACCGCAGAGGTGGCCTTCCAGGCCTTCGAGCAGGTCTCTCCGCACTTCGGACCCGCCTGTGGCTGCGGCCTGCTGGGCAAGACCATCTGCCGCTGGTGCAGTCAGGAGTACGAACGCCACTGCCCCCTCCATGACGAGGGGGGCAGGTACACCGGTGCAAGACCTCCGGGACCGGGTCTTCTGGCGCTGGGTGTGGGAGCTGCAAGACCTCGGCGTCTTCGTCGCCGTGGTGGACAAGAACATCGACAACACCACCGAAGACGGCGAAGCGGCAATGCGCGAGGAGGCGAACTATGCCTTCAAGGAGTACACGCGCATCCGTGTCCGGACACAGTCCGGCATCCAGGAGAAGGCGGAGGAGGGCGGCCACCCCGGCGGCACGGCGCCGTACGGGTGGCGAATCCAGGACCAGGGCAAGCGCGGGGAGTCCCGCCTGACGCTGGACGTCTGCCCCTCTGACGGGCACTGCACAGTCATCCATGAGACGGACGTCCTGGAGCGCGCCTGGCACCTGGTCGTCATCGAGTCCAAGAACTGCCGCAAGACGGCCATGGCCCTGAACGCCGAAGGTATGCGCACGCGTACCGGCAGGCTCTGGACCGCCGGAAACCTCCGGCGCCGCATGCAGTCCAAGGCCATCCAGGAAGCGCGGATGGTCTACCGCAACCCTGAGACCGCGGGCCGCAAGAACGGCACGAAACTCGGCCTGGACGGCTCGCCGCGGCCAACGGGGCCAGCGTGACCATCGACCTTCCCCGCCTCTTCTCCGAGGCGGAGGTCGAGCGCCTGAACAAGGCGCTGGAGCGCAACGCCCGCACCCGAAAGGGTGAGAGCGGCATCCATCCGCTGTCCCGGCGGGTCTACGGCTCGTGCGGGAAGTACTACACGGGCCTTGACCGCTGCGACCGCCCCGGTCGCATGTACCGCTGCTCTGCAAGATCGAGGCCCACCCGGGCGCCAAGGTGTGCACCTGCTCGCAGGTGGACGCCGACGCCCTGGAAGGGCGCGTGTGGGGCGAGGTCTGCGCCCTGCTCCAGGATCCCGACAGGCTCACGCTGATGGCCATGGACTGGCTGGACATGGCCACGGGCCAGCAGGGAGACCACGCCCAGCGCGTGGCCGAGCTGGACCAGAAGATCGAGGCCCAGGACGAAGCGATCACCAACATGATGATCGTGGCTGCCAAGAGCTGGTCCCCCCAGGCTGCCGCCAAGGCGACCAAGGCCCTTGAAGACGAGCGCGAGGAGCTGGTGAAGCTCCGGGAAGAGGCGCTCGCCTGGCAGGCGGAGGGCGAGCTGGCCCAGCAGAGGGCCCATGATCTCCAGGCCCTGGCCGAGGTGGCCAAGACCCGCATGAAGGACATGACCGCGGCCGAGAAGGCCGAGGTGTGCGACCTCCTGGATCTCAAGGTCACGCTCGCCGGCCCGGTACCGAAGAAAGTCCGGGCGGACGACACGCTCACCGCGTGGTTCCACTCGCGGGACCGCGGCGTACCCGTCCTGGACGACAGCACCTGGGCCCTTGTGGAGCCCCTCTTCACGGCCTCTGAGCGCCGTTCACGGGCCGACCGCATTCCGCACCGCCAGGTGCTCGAAGCGGTCCTGACGAAGGCGCGTACGGGCGTCACCTGGAAGGAGCTTCCCGAGCGCTACGGGAAGACGGCCGGGCTCACCACCCGCTATCAGCGGTGGGTCGCCTCCGGCCTCTTCGAGCAGGCGATGGACGCCTTGGCGGAGTGCGAGAGCACTCCCCTGCCGGACCTGTACCCGCTGCCTCCGCTGCTGGTGGAGGGCAAGATTGATCCCCGGTTGCTCATCCGAGTTCCGGAGGCACCCGAGCAGACGGTCACGAGAGCGCGGGTGACGTCCCAGGGGAACTCGTACGCCGCGGTGAGTCGGTAGATCTCGTACGCGTCCTCGTACGGGTCCATCCGCCGGATCTGCCTGAGCCGTTCGAAGCGCTTCACCGCACCGTCCCCCTTCTGCCGCCGGAACTCCAACTCTAGGTTGAACAGCAGAAGATGAACGATCGGTCGGGGCGATGCAGGGGGAAGGCGGTCGGCATGTTCGGCAAGGCTTACGGGAGATTCCGCGACGCGATGCGCGCGTGGTCGCGTCCGGGCGGGGAGAGGCGTTCCGACAAGGAGTCGCGTGACGGTGGGAAACGGAAACGCACCCACAATCTGTTCGAGGCGGCCGCCGCGTACGTCTCGGCGTGCGCGGAGGACGATCAGGAGAGGATCGACGAGGCGGCGGGCTGGGTGTCGCCGGAGGCCCTGTCCTTCGGGGTCAACGAACTGGCCTGTCGCGCGGTCATCGCGCTCGCCCGGGAGCGCGACGAGTCGCCCCGTACCGTGGCTCGCGCGCTCCTCGGACTGCCGCCGGCGTGACGCATCCAACGGCCGGGAGTGGTCGATTCGCCCCGTCCGACCGGAAAGCCGCAGCTCCGGGTGTGTCGGGGAGTCGTGACAAGCGCCTTCCCGCCGCACTAGGGTGCGCGCCGTTGGACAAACCTATGGGGAGGCTGGGATGGCTGGGACGGACGAGGACGCCGTCGCCGCCGCGGACGATGCGCTCTATGTGCTCACGGCGGTGCTGCTGACGCCGGCGAAGTTCCCGAGCGCGCTGGGCGACGACTACCCGGAGGCCTGTGCGGCGCTCGGCCTCCCGCCGCTCGCCGACGGGTACGGATTGGTGCTGGGCCAGGACGGCGAGGGCGCGCGGTGGACTGTCGTCATCGACGACGTGTCGCTGGTGGCCGTGGCCATCGCGTCGTGGGACTGCGGTATGGAGTACGACCTGTCGCCCGGCGAGCGGACGGTCGTCGCCGCCCTGCCAGGCTGGCCGCTGGCGGTCGCCGTGGCGGCGCCCGGCGTGCCCGCGCCGCACGATCCCGCCGCCGACGTCGCGGACGGCCCCGCGCTGTCGCCCCCGGACACGACCACCTGGGGTCCGGCCCAGCGGCGGCTGGGGGCCGACGAGATCGCGCTCCAGTGGGCCCTGTGGCGCGAGCAGATCGACGACGCGGAGTTCGCGCGCCCTCAGGAGGGCGCCGCTGCGGATGCGGGAGGCGGCGCCGGCGCCGGCCAGGACGGCCGGGACGACGCGCCGGGCGGGTCCGACACCGCCGACCGGGCCGACTCGGCCGGCGAGGCCGAGAAGGGCACGGCGAAGGGCCACAGCGGCATCCGACGCGTCCTCGCCGAGGTGCGCGCCTACGTGGACGCCCCGCCTCCGCTCGGCCGCGTCCGTTCGTCGTTCGCTCCCGGTGACGCGCGCACCCTGCGCGCCGACGGCCCCGGCTGGTCGCTGGTGGCCAGGACCGACGACATCGCGTTCGTCCTGCTCGACGACGAGCCCGGCGAGGTGCTGCCGGTCGGCCGCGGACCCGAACTGCCCGGGCTCCTCGACGCGCTCGACAAGATGGCCGTACGGCCGCTCTGAGGGCTCGCGGCGATCCCCTGCGAGTTCGTTCACGGGCCCGGGCGGCTCGGAGGTGCGGGAGGACGGGGACCGTGACGCGGTCCCCGTCACTCAGCGGCCGAGCTCCTTGCGTGTGACACGGCGCAGCCTGCGCCGCTGAGCGGGATCCAGCGTGAGGTAGGCCACCGCCGGAACCCCCAGCACGATCAGCAGGGCAGCCCACCAGGGCAGCCAGATCAACAACAGCAGTCCGACCGCCACACCCCCTGCGGCGATCTTCGCGTTCTTCGACATGAGCGTCGCCTCCTTCGCGGCCACTGCCGCTCTCTGTCATGAAAACGGCTTCGCGCCGCCCGCGGTTCCGGATTCGACCCTGAGACGTCCCTGAGGTACGGCCCCGAGACGCCCCTGAGGACGCGTACCCCAGGTCGGCGGACCGGACCGGATCCAGACCGGTGCGCGTTTCCCGTCGAAGTGTTGTACCCTCGGCGACCCCGCCCCTGGTAGTCAAGTTTGAGGAGTAGTTTCATCGCCGTGCAGAGGGTTCCCGTGGAGACACCGTTCGAGATCTCCGAACTGGCACGTTGCTCTGCCGTGTTCGTGCCCGGTACCCCGTCACGGACCGGCGGCGTCGCCTTCTGGAGACCCGACGACGACGCGCTTCCCGCCACAGCGGGCCGGCGGACGGAGGAGCTGCCTGTCGTCCGGCCTGCCGGCGCCGGTGTGGCACTCGCGCGCGTAGCCGCCGTCCTGCTGCCGGTGGAGGAGGCCCTGCCCGTCCTCACACACGCGCGTGCCGTGCCGGACGGACACCGGGCCGCCGCCTTCTGGGGTGCGGCCGCTCTGCTGGCCCTGCGGTGCGTGGCGCGCGGTCTCCTGCTGCCCGGTCTGTCGCCGGAGGACCACGACGCGTGGCGGCTCGGCCCGCCGGCCCCGGAAGACGTCGAGCAGGTGCGCCGACTGGCCGCCTCGATGCCGCCCGAGGCACACGCCGTGCCGGTGGACGAAACCGCCCCGCTGCGTCTTCCCGACCCCGAGCGTCTGCTGCGCGCCTTCCTGGACGCCGTGGCGGACGCACTGCCCCGCACGCCCGCCGCGTCGCTCCTGACGGGAGGTCCGGCCTACTCGGCCCCGCAGCCCCGGCACCTGCCGGAGCTGCGCGCGTGGGCGGCCGACGTCGCCGCGGGCCACGACGCCGGCGTACGGATCTCGCTGCGGATCGAGGTCTGCGGACTCGGCGTGCCCGAGGTCGACGCACCCGCGGTCGGCCCCGCGGCACCCGGGTTCCGGGCTGTGCCGCAGGTGCACAGTGTGAGCGACCCCGCGCTCGTCGCGGACGCCACCGCCGTCTGGACGGACTCCGGTGTCACGCGCGGGGCGTTCGGTCCCCGCGCGCGGGTGGACGCCCTGCTCGCCCTGCGCCGTGCGGCCCGTGCCTGGCCGGCGCTGACACCCCTGCTGTCGGCCACCGTGCCGGACGCCGTCGAGCTCGTCGACGAGGAGGTGTCCGAGCTCCTGGGCGAAGGCTCGCGGGCACTGGCGGGCGCGGGGATCGAGGTGCACTGGCCGAGGGGGCTGGCCCGCACCCTGACCGCCCGCGCGGTCGTGGGGCCGCCGGAGCCGCCGGAGGGAGAACGGGGGCCCGACCGGCTCGGCGCGGACACGCCGTCCTTCCTGTCGGCGGACTCGCTCCTGACGTTCACCTGGTGGTTCGGGCTGGGCGACCAGCAGCTGACGCGCGAGGAGCTGGACCGGCTGGCCGAGGCCAACCGGCCGCTGGTGCGGCTGCGCGACCAATGGGTGCTGATCGACCCACGGGAACTGCGCAGGGCCCGCGCTCAGCAGGACCGCAAGATGACGCCCGTGGACGCGCTGGGCGCGGCTCTGACGGGCTCGACGGAGGTGGACGGCCGACGGGTCGACGTACGGCCCACCGGGTGGCTGGCGGCCCTGCGGGAGCGGCTGACGCGTCCCGGGACGCAGGAGCCGGTGGAGCAGCCCGCGGCCCTCGACGCCACGCTGCGCGACTACCAGCGGCGCGGCCTGGACTGGCTGGCCCGGACCACGGCCCTGGGACTGGGGTGCTGTCTGGCGGACGACATGGGGCTCGGCAAGACCGTCACACTGATCGCCCTGCACCTGCACCGCCAGACGGACGCCTCGGCGGCGGGTCCCACCCTCGTGGTCTGTCCGACGTCCCTGATGGGCAACTGGCAGCGGGAGATCGAGAGGTTCGCGCCGGGCACGCCGGTGCGCCGCTTCCATGGGCCGCGACGCGATCTGGAGGAGCTGTCCGACGGGGAGTTCGTCCTCACCACCTACGGCACGCTGCGCCTGGACGCAGGGCGGCTCGGCGAGGTGCCGTGGGGGCTGGTCGTGGCGGACGAGGCGCAGCATGTGAAGAACCCCTACTCGGCGACCGCGCGGGCGCTGCGCACCATCGGCGCACGCGCGCGTGTGGCGCTCACCGGCACCCCGGTGGAGAACAACCTGTCGGAGCTGTGGGCGATCCTGGACTGGACGACACCCGGCCTGCTGGGCCGGCTCGGCGCCTTCCGTACGCGGTACGCGCGAGCCGTCGAGAGCGGCGGAGACCCGGCCGCGGCGGAGCGGCTCGGCCGGCTCGTGGGACCGTTCCTGCTGCGCCGCCGCAAGTCGGACCCGGGGATCGCCCCCGAGCTGCCGCCCAAGACCGAGACCGATCGGCCCGTGGCCCTCACGAAGGAGCAGACCGGCCTGTACGAGGCCGTGGTGCGCGAGACGCTCGCGGCGATCGCCGAAGCCGGCCACATGGCGCGCCGCGGGCTGATCGTGAAGCTCCTGACCGGCCTCAAGCAGATCTGCAACCACCCGGCGCAGTACCTGAAGGAGGAACGGCCGAGGACCACCGGACGCTCCGGGAAACTCGAGCTCCTGGACGAGCTGCTCGACACCCTCCTCGCCGAGGGGGCGAGCGTGCTGGTCTTCACGCAGTACGTGCGCCTGGCTCGGATCCTGGAACAGCACTTGGCTGCGCGGGGCGTACCCACTCAGTTCCTGCACGGCGGTACGCCCGTCGCCGAGCGGGAGGACATGGTCCGGCGTTTCCAGGACGGTGAGGTCCCCGTGTTCCTGTTGTCGCTCAGGGCGGCGGGCACGGGCCTCAACCTCACGCGCGCGGAGCACGTCGTGCACTACGACCGCTGGTGGAACCCCGCGGTCGAGGCGCAGGCCACGGACCGGGCGTACCGCATCGGCCAGACCCGGCCCGTGCAGGTGCACCGGCTGATCGCCGAGGGCACGATCGAGGACCGCATCGCCGACATGCTGCGCCGCAAGCAGGATCTCGCGGACGCCGTTCTCGGGGCCGGCGAGGCGGCGCTCACGGAACTGACGGACGCCGAGCTGGCGGATCTGGTGCAGCTGCGAGGGGATACGCGATGAACCGGCACGACAACGTCGAGGAACGGACCTTCGCCGCGTTGTCACCCGCGCAAGGGAGGGGCTTCGCTCAGACGTGGTGGGGGCGCGCGTGGCTGGCCGCGCTCGAGGACGGCGCGCTGGACGGGGAACAGGTGAGGACGGGCCGCCGCCTCTCGCGCGCGGGCGCCGTGGGCGCGGTGTCGGTGCGACCGGGGCGCGTCACGGCCGTCGTCCAGGACCGCGATCACACGCGGCACCGGGCCGACGTGCTGCTCGACAGGCTCTCGGACGACCAATGGGAGCGTCTTGTGGACCTCGCGGTGGAACGGGCGGGGCACGTCGCCGCGCTGCTCGACCGGGAGATGCCGCCCCATCTGGTCGAGGACGCCGCATCGGCGGGCATCGACCTGCTACCGGGGCTCGGCGACCTGGAGGCGCAGTGCGACTGCGGCGCCTGGGACCACTGCGGTCACACGGCGGCGGTCTGCTACCAGGTGGCGAGGCTGCTCGACCAGGATCCCTTCGTGCTCCTGCTGCTTCGGGGACGTGCCGAACAGAGCCTGCTGGACGATCTCCAGGCGCGCGGCTCCGCCGCTCGGTCCGCTGCGGAGCCGCTGCGGACCGAAGGGGTGGACGCGGCGGAGGCGTACGCGGCAGGGAACATCCTGCCTCCGCTGCCCGCCGTGCCCGAACTCCCGCCGGAGCCGGGTGTGCCGCCTTCGTTGGACACGGACGCCCCGCCCCCGGCCGGGCTGGAACCGGCGGCGCTGGAGATCCTGGCCGCCCGGACGGCCGCCGCGGCGCACCGGACGCTCGCGGAGGCGCTCCGCGAAGGGGCGGGGCGGCGCACGCCGTCGGCCCGGCTGACCGTGGGCCAGGACGCCGTACGGCTGGCGGAGGGCGTCCTCGACGTGCCCGGGACGGTGGATCGCGCCGGCGAGGCCGCGGTGGGCCGCCTCGCCGCCGGATCGGGGCGCGACCGGGCGGAACTGGCGGCTGCCGTCCGGGCCTGGCGACACGGCGGGGTGGCTGCCCTGTCCGTGTTCGAGGAGGAGTGGACCGTGGAGGGCGAAGCGCTCGCACGCGCGCGTGCCGCGCTGGACTCGGCCTGGGAGCAGGACGAGCGGCCGGTGCTGCGGGCACGGGGGAACAGGTGGACGGTCGTCGGGACGGCCTGCCAACTGCGGCTGGGGCGGGACGGCAGATGGTGGCCGTACCGCAAGGAGGGCGGCCGCTGGACGCCGGCCGGGGAGGCGGCCCAGGACCCGGCGACGGCTCTGGCCGTGGCCCGGCACGTCGAGGAGTAAGCGCTTTCCCAGGCCCGGGCTCCGTAGGGTGCCGCGCGGGGTGCCGGTCCGACGGGCGGCCGACGCCGCGTGTTCACCCGGAGGTCGTACGGCGTTCGGCGCGAGCCCCAACTCTGGCCGCTGTCATCGAACTTGCCGCATCCTCTCCTCAGGAGGCCTGATGTCCCCGCACGCCACCGGTCGGCGCCGCGTCCACCGTTCCGTCGCGGCGGGCGTACCGCTCGCCGTACTGGCCGCGCTCGCCACCGCCGGACCGGCCGCCGCGGGCACGCCGCCCCAGGAGACGCACGTCACGCGGACCGCGACGCTCGGCGACATCCCGCTCGGGACGTTCAGCAACGCGCTGCTGCCCGGCACGGTGGCCGGCGACCGGGGCGTGGACCTCGGCGGCATCGGCAGCGACATCTTTCCGGCGGGCCGCAAGGGCGAGTTCTGGACGGTCACGGACCGCGGGCCCAACGGGCAGATCAAGGTGGGCAGCACCAAGCGCCGTACGTTCGCCGTGCCCGGGTTCGACCCGGCGATCGTGCGGATCCGGGTGTCCGGGGACACGGTGAAGGTGCTCCGGGCGATCCCGGTCACCACGAAGTCGGGGAAGCCCGTGACGGGCCTGTCGAACCAGGCGGGACGCGACGAGGCGCCGTACTCCTACGACGCGCAGACGCCGCTGGCGCACAACCCGAACGGGCTGGACACCGAGGGCATCGTGCGGGCGGCGGACGGGAGTTTCTGGCTCGTCGACGAGTACGGGCCCTCGCTGGTGCACGTCTCCGCGCGCGGGCAGGTCCTGACGCGTTACGTGCCCCAGGGGCTGAAGCTCACGGGCACGGACTACCCGGTGGTGGAGACACTGCCGGCGGTCCTGCTGCACCGGAAGACCAACCGCGGCTTCGAGGGCCTGGCCCAACTCCCGGGGGGCGACCTCGTCCTGGCGGTGCAGAGCCCGCTGTCGCTTCCGGACACGGCCGCGGGAGAGGGTTCGAGGACCGCGCGCCTGCTGCGCTTCTCGCCGAAGAAGAAGGCCGTCACCGCCGAGTACGCGTACCGCTTCGACCCGGTCGACGTGGTCGACCCGAGCGAGGACGACACCTCCGAGCTCAAGATCTCCTCGGTGGTCGCCGTGGGCGGCGACCGGCTGCTCGTGGAGGAGCGCACGGACAAGGCCGCACGACTGCACCTCGTACGACTGAGCCGGGCGGCGAACATCCTGGACAGCCGCTGGGACGACGACGCGACGTCCCCGTCACTGGAGCAGCTGGACGACCCCGCGGCCTCGGGAGTTCCCGTGCTGGCGAAGCGCCTGGCCGTCGATCTCGGCACGGTCGCCGGGGTGCCGGGGAAGATCGAGGGCGTCGCGCTCGTGGACCACTCGACGCTGGCCCTCATCAACGACAACGACTTCGGGATGACGGACGGTGCCGGCGCGTTCGACGCGCAGGGCCGGCTCGTCGACAGCGGCATCGAGACGACGGTCACCTACGTGCGGCTGCCGCGGGGCGTGTGAGAGACGGCGCCTCGGCACGCGCGCGTGGCGGTGCGCGGCGGCCACGCGCGCGTGGCCGCTAGGGCAGCAGCTCCTCCAGGGACGGCAGCAGTGACTCGAGATCGCTCGGCAGATCGCTCGGCAACGCGGTCGGCAGTTGGCTCGGCAGACGGGTGGGGAGCTGCGACGGCAGTTCGGTCGGCAAGCCGCTGGGCAGCTCGGCCGGAAGGCTGAAGGAAGGGGCGGGAGAGGCGCCGCTGCCGGTGCTGTTGCCGGCGTTCGGCTCGTCGGCCGGCGAATCGTCGCCTCTCATCAGCACGACGGCGACCACGGCTCCGGCCGTGACGAGCAGAGCGAGGACGACGAAGAGGGGGTTCCTGCGCCTTCCGGACCCGCCCGGCGGACCCGACGGCGGCGGCGACCAACCGCCCCCGCCCGTCCCGTCGTCGGGTCCGTAGCCGGAGCGGGGCGGTCCGAAGCCGCCCGGAGGCGGCATGTCGCCCGGCGGTCCGGGCGGTTGGGGCGGTACGGGCGGCATGACCATACCGACCAGCGTCGCGGTGAACCGCTCGCAGCGCGAGCCCCGCACGGAAGTTGGTACCGACCCATGTCATGGACCGCATGATTCCGGCGTATTCCGAGCGGAGACCGTGCGGAGAGCGTGCGGAGACCGTGCGGAGAGCGGGCCGAGGCCGAGCCAATCCGAGCGAGGACCGATCGTTCGACGGCACGCGTGTGTGCACGCTCACCGGCACACACGCGTGCGTGCCGGTTCAGCCCCTGGCGCCCAGGAGGTGGTCCATGGCGAGCTGGTCGAGGTGCTCGAAGGCCATGCCACGAGCGGCGGCCGCCTCGGGATCGAACTCCTCGAAGGCGGTGCGGTCGGCCAGCAGGCTCTCCAGGCCGTCCGCGGCGGTGGCCTGGGCGAGCTCGTCCAGGCGGGAGGCGCGCAGGGCCTCCTGGACCTCCGGGTCGCTGCGGAACGCGAGCGCACGCTCCTTGAGGATCAGGTAGTTGCGCATGCAGCCGGCGGCCGAAGCCCACACGCCGTCGAGGTCCTCGGTACGCGGCGGCTTGAAGTCGAAGTGCTTCGGGCCCGCGTAGCCGGCGCTCTCCAGCAGGTCGACCAGCCAGAACGCGGAGCGCAGATCGCCGGCACCGAAGCGCAGGTCCTGGTCGTACTTGATGCCGGACTGACCGTTGAGGTCGATGTGGAAGAGCTTGTCCGCCCACAGCGCCTGGGCGATGCCGTGCGGGAAGTTCAGCCCGGCCATCTGCTCGTGGCCGACCTCGGGGTTCACGCCGTACAGCTCCGGACGCTCCAGGCGCTCGATGAAGGCCAGGGCGTGGCCGACGGTGGGGAGCAGGATGTCGCCGCGCGGCTCGTTCGGCTTGGGCTCGATGGCGAACTTCAGGTCGTAGCCCTGGGAGGTCACGTACTCACCGAGGAGGTCGAAGGCCTCCTTCATGCGGTCGAGGGCCACGCGTACGTCCTTGGCGGCACCGGATTCCGCGCCCTCACGGCCGCCCCAGGCGACGTAGATCTTCGCACCGAGCTCGACGGCCAGGTCGACGTTGCGGATCGTCTTGCGCAGGGCGTAGCGACGTACGTCACGGTCGTTCGCCGTGAACGCGCCGTCCTTGAAGACGGGGTGCGTGAAGAGGTTGGTGGTGGCCATCGGCACGGTCATGCCGGTGGTGTCCAGGGCCTGGCGGAAGCGCTTGATGTGCTCCTCGCGCTCGCTCTCGGAGGACCCGAAGGGGATCAGGTCGTCGTCGTGGAAGGTCACGCCGTAGGCGCCCAGCTCGGCCAGGCGCTGCACCGACTCGACCGGGTCCAGGGCACGCCGGGTGGCGTCACCGAACGGGTCCCTTCCCTGCCAGCCGACGGTCCAAAGGCCGAAGGTGAACCTGTCATCGGGGGTGGGCTGGTAGCTCATGCCGCGGCTCCTTGCTTGAAGACTGTGTCGCCGACTATTTCGTCATGGCAGTTTACAAATTAGTATGCGGACGCATCTCGTGGGAAGACAGATCCCGCAGAGCCGCGGAAAAACTTGAGGGAGAACCCGATGTCAGCAGCCGAGGGTCCGCTCGTCGTCGGCGTGGACACGTCCACCCAGTCCACCAAGGCCCTGGTCGTGGACGCGGCCACCGGAGAGGTCGTCGCGAGCGGCCAGGCGCCGCACACGGTGACCTCCGGGGCCGGCCGCGAGAGCGACCCCCGCCAGTGGTGGGACGCCTTGCGAGAGGCTCTGCACCAGTGCGGTGACGCGGCCCGCGAGGCCGCCGCGGTGTCGGTCGGCGGGCAGCAGCACGGGCTCGTCACCCTGGACGAGCGCGGCGAGCCGGTGCGCCCGGCGCTGCTGTGGAACGACGTGCGCTCGGCCCCACAGGCCCGTCGGCTGACCGAGGAACTGGGCGGAGCGAAGTTCTGGGCGGAGCGCACCGGGTCCGTCCCGGCCGCTTCGTTCACGGTCACGAAGTGGGCCTGGCTGGCGGAGCACGAGCCGGAGGCCCTGCGCGCCACGAAGGCCGTGCGCCTGCCCCACGACTACCTCACCGAGCGCCTCACGGGTGAGGGCACCACCGACCGCGGCGATGCCTCGGGCACCGGCTGGTGGGCGTCCGCGACCGAGTCGTACGACGCGGAGATCCTCGCCCACGTCGGACTCGACCCGGCGCTGCTGCCCCGCGTGGTGCGGCCCGGGGAAGTGGCGGGCACCGTACGCGACAGTCACGACCTGCCCTTCGCCAAGGGCACCCTGGTCGCCCCGGGCACCGGGGACAACGCCGCGGCGGCGCTCGGCCTCGGGCTGCGCCCCGGCACGCCCGTGCTGAGCCTCGGCACCTCGGGCACGGTGTACGCGGTGGCCAGGCGCCGCCCCACCGACCCCACCGGCACCGTGGCCGGCTTCGCCGACGCGCACGGCGCCTGGCTGCCCCTGGCCTGCACCCTGAACTGCACGCTCGCCGTCGATCGCGTGGCAGCCCTGCTGGGCCTGGACCGCGAGGCCGTGGAGCCCACCTCGGAGCTCACGCTGCTGCCCTACCTGGACGGCGAGCGCACCCCGAACCTGCCGAACGCCTCGGGCCTCCTGCACGGTCTGCGCCACGACACGACCGCCGGCCAGCTGCTCCAGGCCGCCTACGACGGCGCCGTGCACTCCCTGCTCGGCGCGCTCGACCTGGTTCTCGACGAGGACGCGGACCGCTCGGCCCCCCTGCTGCTGATCGGCGGTGGCGCCCGGGGCGCGGCCTGGCAGCAGACCGTGCGCCGGCTGTCCGGGCGGCCGGTCCAGGTGCCCGAGGCCAAGGAACTCGTCGCGCTGGGCGCCGCGGCACAGGCGGCGGGCCTGCTGACCGGCGAGGACCCGGCCGCCGTCGCCCGCCGCTGGAACACCACCCGGGGTCCGGTGCTGGACGCCGTCGAGCGGGACGAGGCGACGCTGGCCAGGATCGCCGGGGTACTCTCCGACGCGGCCCCGCTGCTGGACCGGAGCACGGACGCCCACTGAGCATCGACGAATCGACGGAGGCATGACCGCACCGCTGCACGAGGCCCGGCCGACCGGCCCGGGGCGCGCACTGCCCGACACCCAGCAGGGCATGCGCCGCCGCAACCTGGCCCGGGTGATGCACGCCGTCAGCGCCGAGGGACCGCTCTCGCGCGCGGCGGTCGCCTCACGCATCGGCCTGACCCGGGCAGCGGTCTCGACCCTCGTCGACGAACTCATACGCACCGGACTGCTCGATGAACTGGGCCCCGAGCGGCCGGGCCGGGTGGGCCGCCCCGGTTCGGCGCTGGCGGTGAGCGGGCGCGGTCCGTCGGGCATAGGCGCCGAGATCGGCGTCGACCACCTGGCGGCCTGCGTCGTCGACCTGCGCGGTGAGGTGCGGGCGCGCGCCGTGCGGCACGGCACGAACCGGGGCCGCTCCCCCGGGCCGGTGGTCGAGGAACTGACCGGGCTCGTGCGCCAGGTGGTCGCCGAGGCCGAGCGCGAGGGGTTGTGGCCGGCCGGACTCGCCGTGGCCGTCCCCGGCCTGGTCGCCCGCGACGCCCGTACGGTCGTCCGCGCACCCAACCTCGACTGGCAGGACGTCGACCTCGGCGCGCTGCTGCCCGGGGAGTTCCCGCTGACCGTGGACAACGAGGCCAACTTCGGCGGACTGGCCGAACTCTGGCTCGGCGCGGACACTCCGGGGAACTTCCTGCACGTCTCGGCGGAGATCGGCATCGGCGCCGCGCTGGTCGTGGACGGCAGCCTGCTGCGCGGCACCCGCGGCTTCGCCGGTGAGCTGGGGCATGTGCCGGTGCACCCCGACGGACCGGAGTGCGTGTGCGGCGGGCGCGGATGCCTGGAGCAGTACGCCGGCGAGGAGGCGGTGCTGCGCGCCGCCGGGCTGGAACCGGGCGAGGACCGCGTCGGACTCCTCGCGGGACGCGCCGCGGACGGCGACCCGGACGTACGGCGGGCGCTGCGCGAGGCGGGAACGGCCCTCGGCATCGCTCTCACCGGGGCGCTCAATCTTCTGGACCCGGAGGGTGTCGTGCTCGGCGGAGCCCTGGCCGGGCTCGCGCCGTGGCTGCTGCCGTCCCTCGAGACCGAACTCTCCCGGCGCACGGCGGGCCCCGCCCGTCCCGTGTCCGTCTCCCGGCTCGGTCCCGAGGGCCCGTTGCTGGGGGCCGCGCACTCGGTGGTGCGCGCCGTGCTGGACGATCCCGCGGCGGTGGCGGAGCGGGCCTGAGCGGACGGGGCGGTGGACCGGTCGTGTCACCGGCCGACGTCAGTCCTCGTGTCGGCCGAGGTGCCGATCGGGCTTGGAACTCCCCGTTCGGGTGAGCGAGTTGTCCACAGTTCCGCGCTCGTCCACCGACCCCCGGCATGTCCTCCTGCCTGACCGGCCGGTGTCGTAACGTCATGCGTGCGGACGCAGCCGCCGAGGACGACGGCAGTGGCCGGCCGGTACGGGATCACGGGTCCGGCGAGCCGGACGTGTACCGGATCGACCGACGCCCCGCACACGGCCGGTGCCGCCTGCCGGACGTCCGAGACCCCGAGAGGCAACACCCCTGTGGAACGAGCACGAACCCTCCCCGGCCGACGACGGATCCTGAAGGGCGCCGCCCTCGCCGCCGTCCCGTACGTACTGCTGCCCGACGCGCCGGCGGGCGCCGAGCCCCGGACCGTCGACTACCCGCTCGCCGAGTGGCAGCCCGCGACCGCCGCCAACCGCACGGCGGCGAACCGCCCCGCCACCCATCCCGTCGACCGCGTCGTCATCCATGTCACACAGACCCTGTACGCCAAGGCCCTGACCGTCTTCCGGAATCCGCGCAAGAGGGTGTCCGCCCACTACGTCGTGCGCTCCGTGGACGGTCATGTGGCGCAGTGCGTGCGTGAGTCGGACATCGCCTGGCACGCGGGGAACTGGGACTTCAACACCCGCAGCATCGGTATCGAGCACGAAGGGTGGGTGGACAGACCGGCCTACTTCACCGACGCCCTCTACGAGGGATCCGCCCGGCTGGCGGCGTCGGTCTGTGACCGGTACGGCATCCCGAGGGACCGGGCGCACATCATCGGCCACTACGAGGTGCCGGGCAGCGATCACACCGATCCCGGTCCGAACTGGGACTGGGTCCGCTACCTGAGGCTCGTGGGCAGCTCCTGACCCGAACCGGACCGAAAGCGGATGGCCGGCTTCGGGGCGACGTCGTCCAAACGGTTGTCGGTCCGCGCACCCGGGGTGACGATGTCTCCAGCCGTAACGCCTTCCGGGAGGACGAGTTGACCGATCCCTGGGTGGCCCTGGAACCGGGTGCCGACCCTGCCGAGCGGGTGCGCATCCTGCGGCGCGCCCATGAGACGTTCACCGAGGCGGGCACCGTACCGCGTCCGGTGCGTGCCGTCGTGGCCGACTCCTGGCGGCGTTCCGCGCGGGCCGGCGTCGGTCCCGACGGCACGGCGAGCATCGAGCTGACCGACGGCGATCTCGGCGCCTACCGGTCCGAGCATCCGCTGGCGCGGGTGATGCCGCTGTTCCGTGAGCTGATGGGCACGTTCGCCGCCGACGGAAAGCACCTGCTGGCGGTGTGCGACGCGCACGGACGGCTGTTGTGGGTCGAGGGCCACGCGGCGACCCGGCGGCAGGCGGGGCGGATGAACTTCGTGCCGGGCGCGCGTTGGGCGGAGAGCGCGGTCGGGACGAACGCGCCGGGCACCGCGGTCGCCCTGGACCGGCCGGTGCAGGTGTTCGCGGCCGAGCACTTCATCCGGCGGGTGCAGCCATGGACGTGCGCCGCGGCTCCGATACACGATCCGCGGACCGGGCGGGTGTTGGGCGCCGTGGACATCACGGGCGGGGACGGGCTGGCGCATCCGCACAGCCTGGGCTTCGTGCAGGCCGTCGCGCGGGCCGCGGAAACGCACCTGGCACTGCTCGCCCCGGAGCGGACCGCCGTAGACGCACCGCGGCTGACCGTGCTGGGCCGGGACGAGGCCCGTCTGATCACCGGCGGCCGTGACATCAGGTTGAGCCGCCGGCACAGCGAGATCCTGGTGCTGCTGGCCCGCCGTCCCGAGGGCCTGACGGGCGACGAGCTGCTGTGCGCGCTGTACGAGGACGAGTCGGTGCCCCCCGTGACACTGCGGGCCGAACTCGCCAGGCTGCGTGGGGTGCTCGGCCCCGGGCTGCTCGCCTCGCGCCCCTACCGGCTCACCGTCGCGTGCGAGTCGGACGTCGCGGTCGTCGAGCGAAGGCTGGCGGCCGGCGCGGTCACGGCGGCCGTGGGCGCGTACACCGGGCCACCGCTCCCGTCGTCCCAGGCGCCGGCGGTGGCACGGCTCAGACGCCTGCTCGCCGAGGGCCTGCGCGCCGCGCTGATCGCCTGCGGCGACCCCGATCTGCTGGCGGACTGGGCGCACGCGCCGTGGGGCGAGGACGACCTCGGCGTCTGGCGGGCGCTCGCGGCGGCCCGCCCGACGGCCGCGATACGGGCTCGCCTCGCGTCCCTCGAGTCGGAGCTGACGGCGCCGACCGGATGGCCGCACCTGTAGGGCGGGCGCCGCGTCCACAGGTGGAACGCCGGGAAGCGAGACGTCGCCAAGCGAGACGTCGCCAGGCGAGGCGTCGCCAGGCGAGGCGTCGGAAAGCGAGACGTCGCCAGGCGAGGCGTCGGAAAGCGAGGTGTCGGATGACGAGACGTCGACGGGCGAGGCGTCGGGAAGCGGGGCGCCCGCTGACCAAGGCGTCCCGGCGGGCGGCGCAACGTGGATGCAACGTCCGCCTCCCTAGCCTCCCGCGGAGAGCTGCCCAACGGCGGGCAGCGCTGCTGAGGGAGGCAGAGCAGGATGACCCGTTACGCGGCGCCCGGCACCGAGGGCGCGATCGTCTCCTACCAGACGCGTTACGACCACTACATCGGCGGCGAATACGTGCCCCCGGCGCGGGGGCAGTACTTCGACAACCCGTCTCCGGTGAACGGCGAGACGTTCACCGAGGTGGCGCGCGGTACGGCGGAGGACGTGGAGCGGGCACTCGACGCGGCGCACGCGGCCGCGCCGGGCTGGGGCCGCGCCTCGGCGACCGAGCGCTCCGGCATCCTGCTGAAGATCGCCGACCGGATGGAGGCGCATCTGGAGCCCCTGGCGGTCGCGGAGAGCTGGGAGAACGGCAAACCCGTCCGAGAGACGCTGGCCGCGGACATCCCGCTGGCCATCGACCACTTCCGCTACTTCGCCGGGGCGGTCCGCGCCCAGGAGGGTTCGCTCAGCGAGGTCGACGACGACACGGTGGCGTACCACTTCCACGAGCCGCTCGGCGTCGTCGCGCAGATCATCCCGTGGAACTTCCCGATCCTGATGGCGACATGGAAGCTCGCGCCGGCGCTCGCCGCGGGCAACACGGTCGTCCTCAAGCCCGCCGAGCAGACGCCGGTGTCCATTCACTACTGGATGAGCCTGGTCGCCGATCTGCTGCCCCCGGGTGTGGTGAACATCGTCAACGGCTTCGGCGAGGAGGCGGGCAAGCCGCTCGCGTCCAGCCCGCGGGTGGCGAAGATCGCCTTCACGGGCGAGACGTCCACGGGGCGGCTGATCATGCAGTACGCCTCACAGAACCTCAAGCCCGTCACGCTGGAACTGGGCGGCAAGTCGCCGAACATCTTCTTCGACGACGTGTGGGAGAAGGACGACGACCTGCGCGACAAGGCCCTCGAAGGCTTCACCATGTTCGCGCTGAACCAGGGCGAGGTCTGCACCTGCCCGTCGCGTGGACTGATCCAGCGCGGCAACTACGGCGACTTCATCGAGGCGGCCGTCACCCGTACCGAGCTGATCAAGCCCGGCCATCCGCTGGACACCGACACGATGATCGGCGCCCAGGCGTCCAGCGACCAGCTCGCCAAGATCCTCTCGTACATCGACATCGGCCGGGAGGAGGGCGCCAAGATCCTCACCGGTGGCGAACGCGTCGAGTACGACGGTGACTTGAAGGGGGGCTACTACGTCCGCCCGACGATCTTCGAGGGCGACAACCGGATGCGGGTCTTCCAGGAGGAGATCTTCGGACCGGTGGTCTCGGTGGCCTCGTTCGACGACTTCGACGACGCCATCAAGATCGCGAACGACACGCTGTACGGCCTCGGCGCGGGCGTGTGGACGCGCGACATCAACACGGCGTACCGCGCGGGCCGGGCGATCCAGGCGGGTCGCGTCTGGACGAACTGCTACCACGCGTACCCGGCCCACGCCGCCTTCGGCGGCTACAAGCAGTCGGGCATCGGCCGCGAGACGCACAAGATGATGCTGGAGCACTACCAGCAGACGAAGAACGTTTTGGTTTCATACAGCCCGAAGAAACTTGGGTTCTTCTAGAGTCTCAAGTCGGTTGCCTGGAGGCGCCGTTACGCTCCAGGCAGTCCGACACCGGAGTCACTCTGGGTAAGCAACAGGCTGCCTCAGGTCGATGGTCGACCTGCACGAGGACTGTCCCCTGACCAGTCACGGACCAGACTCCCGCCCGGGGTGAGGCAGGCGACACCCCTCTGACACGTGTGGTGGCACGACCCAGAAGGGCTCCAGCCGGACTTCGATGTTTTGCCAGGCCAAAGGCCGCGCGGTGAGTGTAGTGGGCTGACGATGCACCAGAGGTGGTCTTCCTGGCCCTCAGGCGAGGGAGACCCGGGTGCGACCGATTCAGGCGTCCCCGGGCACGCCCGGTCCGACGAGCCACACTGCGTAGCGCAACCACCCCGAGTGAAGCAGGATCTGACGGAACATCAGTCGCCAAGCTGACTGTGTTTTCGACCGAAGGGTCCGCATGGGCGGCAATGGCACCAGACTCATGGCGGTGGCCGTCACTACCGTGGCCGTCGGCTTGTTCACGAACTGGGCCTCGCAGGACAGTCCGGCCTGGTGGTGGGTGGTCGCGGCGCTCGGCGCGGCACTGCTGCTCGGCACGGCGACCACGCCCGGGCTGTTCCGGTGGCGGCCGCATATGCACGTTGGTCTGCCGCAGCTCTCGGCGGTCGAGCGAGGCGGCTCCCACTGGGCGCTACCAGGGCCGCTGCTCCCGGCAGAGCTGGCCCGGGCGATCCGCGCACCCCGGGCCTGGGATGTCGACCGGAAGCTCACCCGATGGGTCCACCGGCAGGGCGGCGCGGAGGTCGGGGTCAGCCCGCGCCGCATCACTTTCCAGGGCGTCGACCGGACCATCACCATCACCGGCATGCGGGCGGTCGTGCTGGAGCGCGGCCCGGTACTGGACGGCACCTTCGTCAATACCGGCCTCGGCGGGGCCGAGCCGCCGCTCGTAGTAGACATCGACCTCGATAGCGATCGTCCGGAAGCGGCGTTCTTCACAGACCAGGTGATCACCGCAGCGTCGGCGAGAACGTGGCGGTCGACCTGCGGCCCACCGTGAACCGGCCCACCGTGAACCGGTCCACCGTGACCTGGGATCTGGAGATCGACTTCGTGACGGCCGGGAAGCTGCGGACCGTCACACTGTCCGGAAAGGACCACTTCCTGCGTACCACCGGCCTGAACGGCGCCCCGGCCGCGCTGCGGGCGCCCGGCGGCTACCGCTCCGCGGAGCATTACCGGACGAGGGCGTACATCGGTATGCACCAGCTGCACTTCCATGGGGAGCAGCCAGCGGTCGGCCCGTAGCCGCAGCCACCACGGGCCGACCGGACACGCCTGGCGGGCCATCAGCCCACTAACCTCGCCCCACTCGCCTCCGACCAGGACAAATACAGAAGTACTGCTGGAGTATCAGTGTGTCAGGCGGTACGCGTCGGTGATCGTCACCGTGTGTGTGTTCCCGCCCGTGTCCGTCAGACGGGCTCGGAAGGAGACGGACCCGGCGTCCGCGGGGTGGGTCAGCGTCACCTGGCGCGTGCTCCCGGAGGAACGGACGTCCGTCTTCCGCCAGGTGGCCCCCGCGTCGTACGAGACCTCGACCGTGAGCGCCTTCACTCCCCGCGTGGCCGCCGCGCCCTCGACGACGAGCGGCACCGTCAGACGGGTGCCCGCCTTCGCCGTGCTGGCTGACGTCAGTTCGGGGGCGAAGCGGACCGAGGACAGCGGCAGTACGGCTTCACGCGTGCCGGACACACGGCCGGAGACGAACGTCCAGGAGGCGCTGACCCGGGTGCTGACCCCGGAGACCTCGGCAGGCCGGGAGAACTCCGAGGTGAGGCGGTAGGACTGCCGTGCCGCGGGGAGCGTGGTGACGGGCCGGCAGCGCAGGTACTTCCTCTCCAGTGCGCTCGATGTGCGGTACAGGTAGGGGACGCCGCCCGAGGTGAGGGTGACCAGGGCCGTCCCGGTCACGGAGTCGCCGACATGGCCGGAGCCGTCGGTGAACTGCGGCACACATATCTTCAGGTCGTCACCGGTACGCGACACGCCTCCGCCACCCGGTCCTTCGGCCAGGCTGGGCCCGAACACTCCGGTGTTGAAGGTCTCCGAGTAGCTCCGTCCGGCCCGGTACGTCCGGCCCGCGCTGCTCTGGTACGTCTCGTGGCCGTCGTCCGCGCCCTGCTGCAGGAAGTCGAAGCCCCAGGTGTAGTTCTTGGGCACGGTGACGTAGTGCCGCTGACGCCCCGGGAGGGCGAAGTCGGGGGCGGCGACGCTGTAGCCCTCGTCGAACGGTGAGTACCAGGTGGCCCCGACACTGCCCGTCTTGCCCGCCGCGGGAGCGCCCGCGCTGATGTCCGCGCGCGCGAGTTCGCTCGTACGTGTCGTGTGTGAGAATCCGTCGAAGAACGAGCCGGATCTGGTGTACAGCAGGTCGTACGCGGTGTCGGTGCCCTTGCTGAAGGTGGCGCCGACCTGGGCCTCGAAACCGTCGTCGGGTGTTGCCGAGGCGCCGGACCGGGCGATCCTGAGCCGCGAGAAGTCACTGCCGGTCAGAATGCCCACGGCGAGACCCGACCCGGCCGCGCGCATCACGTACGAGGCGTAGGCGCCGTTGGACGTGGCGTCAGGGTCCGGTGGGGTGAGCGAGACCGGCTTGGCCTCACGGGCGTCCAGGACCGTGCGGGTGTCCGCGGTCAGCGACAGCCGCGGCTGCACCAGTTCCGCCGTCCCCGCGCTCGCACCACTCCAGGTGGTGACAAGGGCGAAGACGTTGTACGCCCCCTTCGGCGCGCGGAACCGCGCGATGCCGTCGGTGTCCCGCTGGTTCCACAGCAGGGCCGGGCTGTCCAGGCCGTAGAGGATGATGAACGGGAAGTACGCCGGGTCGCCGTTGCCGTCGAGGACGTTCATCGTCAGGTCGTACGACTCCACCTCGACGTCGGCCGCCAGGGCGGTGCGTACACTCTGGCCGCCGCCGGTGGCGATCAGAGCGCCCGAGTAGTCGCCTCCCGCCGGTACGGTGCGGGTGTCGGCGGTCACGTCCACGGAGGCGGTGCCGCCCGCGGGCACGGTGACGCGCTTCGGCGAAGGGGTGAACAGCCCCCGGGGAGCGGGCTTTCCGTCGGCGTCGGTCGCCTGGACGGCCAGGCGGAGGGTGACCGCCGAGGTGCCGGTGTTGCGGTACGTGATCTTCTTGGTCAGCGGAGTGTCGTCGGTGTGCGGCCACTGCTGTGCACCGAAGCCGACGGACGACGCCTCACTGCTCACCGTCTGTCCGACGGCTTTCGCGACGTCCACCCGCCCGGTGCCCTGCTGCTGCGCGGTCAGGCCGGCCGTGGGCTTCGTGGAGGAGACGAGGGCCTGCTTGAGCTGTTGCCCGGTCCAGTCGGGGTGCCGCTGGGCGAGGATGGCCGCGGCGCCCGCGACATGCGGGGTGGCCATCGAGGTGCCGTTGAGGGAGACGTATCCGTCGCCGGCGGGGGCGCCTATCGTGCCCTCGGCCGCCTTGGCTGCGACGATGAACCGGCCCGGCGCGGTGAGGTCGGGCTTCAGGGAGCCGTCCTGGGTGGGGCCCACGCTGGAGAAGGTGGCGATCCGGTCCTGCTTGTCCACCGCGCCGACGGTGAGCGCGGCGGCCGCGCTGCCGGGAGAGCCGACGGTGCCGGCGAGGGGCCCCGCGTTGCCGGCGGCTACCACGAACAGTGTTCCGGTCGTGGCGGACAGGGTGTTGACGGCCTCTTCCAGCGGGTCGGTGCCCGCGGTGTCGGTGCCGCCCAGGGAGAGGTTGACAACGTTGGCATTCTGGTCGACGGCCCACTGCATACCGGCGATGATGTCCGACTCGGAGCCCGAACCGCTGTCGCCCAGGACCTTGGCGTCGAGGATCTTCGCGCCGGGGGCGACACCCTTGTAGCGGCCGCCGGACTTGACGCCGGAACCGGCCGCGGTGGAGGCGACATGGGTGCCGTGGCCGACCCGGTCCACGTTGTCCGGCGAGGAGCCGAAGTTCTTCTCGGCGATCTCCTGCTCAGCCAGATCCGGGTGGGTCTGGTCCACGCCCGTGTCCAGTACGGCGATGGTGACGCCCTTGCCGTCGTAGCCGGAGGCCCATGCCGTGGGCGCGCCGATCTGTGGCACGCTCTGGTCCAGGCTCGCCGTCCGGGCGGCGTCCAGCCACACCTTTTCGATGCCGGAGGCGATCCGGGTGGCACCCGCTCTGGCGCCGGTACCGGCGTCCGTGAGCGCGTTCCACACCTGCGAGGCGTCGGACCCGGACACCTCGACCGCCTGGCCGTTGATCACCGGCAGGTTCCGCTCGACGTCCGCGTCGGCGGCTGCGAGTTCCCGTTTCGCCGATGCCTCACCGGCCGTACGGTAGGTCACGATCAGCGGCGTCGAATTCCGCTGTGTGTCGCCGTTGTCCGAGGCGAGCAGCTCCGTCACATCGAACAGCCGCCGGTCCACGGTGCCCTCGGCCAGCGGCCGCACCGCGTCCCCGGGAATCACGTAGCTGCGGTCCTGGTAGCGGTGGACCGAGATCGCGATGTCCTCGCGTCCCTCACCCGCCCGGACCCCGGTGACCCGCCCCGCACCGTCGGTCGTCACCGTGTCCCCGGTGATCAGGGTGACAGTGCGGCCGCCACTGTGCGCCGTACCTCCCGGCGGTGCGGTCCCCGCCGCGGCCGACAGGCCGGGTCTGATCCCGGGCGCCATGCCCAGGGCCAGCGCGGCGGTAACCGCCACGGTCCCCGAGCGCATCCACAGCCTCATACAAACTCCCTTGTAGCCAAATGAGTTGAGCAGTATTCAGGTGCTGCCTTCGCGGGCGGCGGCCTCATGATCCCCATTGCGGTACCTCCGCACAAGGCCTCCCTGTTCGGGGTCCCGTTGCCACACCACCAGCCGCCGCAGCTCCCAGCGGCCCGCTCCTACGACTCATTCGTCCGATCAATTACGTCTGAAGACTTGACGACGACGTTCCATGTCACTGATTCCGCGAGTCGTCCAACGTATCGGCGCGAGGAGGCGACGCACGCCCGGATCATCCTCGTCCAGACGCATATTCCTCGGACCTCTGACGGCGAGACAGTCATCGATGGTGCCGGGAGCCCTCGGGAGGCCGACGTCATGACCCCGATCTCCGGCGAGCCTTCGTCGTGGGCAGCTCAGGAGCCGCGCTCGCAGTCGGCTCCCCGGTGGCCTGGGCAGACCGCTCGCGCCACCGCGACGTGCACGGGGGCCTGCTCGACGACGCCGCGATGGTCTGGAAACGCCTCCCCGCCAGCCGGCAGGTCGCCGGTGCCGAGCAGGTCAAGGGGGAGCCGCCCTCGCAGAACAGCCAGAGACTCGCCGGCCACATGACCCTGATCGGTGCGGACACTGCCGACTTCGACGCCGCCGGGATGCCCACGATGCAATGCGTACCGACCAAGGACAAACCGCCGGGCCGCGCCTTGTCCCCGGGAGGCGGTAGTTTCGAACAACGCCCCCCGATCAGCCTCAACACCACAATCACCCATCACCTCATGGGTTGTGGCGCTCATGGGCTCTCCCGAAGATGAGGACGGCACAGGGGCATACGGCTCATCGGGGGGACCGGCACCGGGGTGGCAGCCAGACCCTGCGGATCCGCACCCCAGCAGGGTGAGGCGCGGCGCGGCGGTGCTGCGCATACTCGGTGTCATGAACAAGCACGGGCAACTCGCCGACTTCCTCCAGGCACGCCGGGGCCTTCTGCACCCCGAGGATGTCGGGTTGCAGATGTACGGCGAGCGGCGCCGGGTGCCGGGGCTGCGGCGGGAGGAGCTGGCGCTGCTCGCAGGCATCAGCGCGCCCTATTACGCCCGGCTTGAGCAGGGTCAGTCGCGCAACGCCTCGCGCGAGGTGCTCGACGCGATCGCGACCGCCCTGCGGCTGGATGAGTCCGAGCGGGCCCATCTGCACGAACTCGCCCGTGCGCCAAAGCGGGGCAAAGCTGTGCCGCGTCCCCGTCCCGAGCGTGTCCCCCCTGCTACCAGCGCGTTGTTGTCAGCTCTCGAAGGCACACCCGCCCTCGTCATGGGCCTCCGTAGTGACGTCCTGGCGTGGAACAGGCAGGGGCACGCGTTGTTCGCCGGCCATGTCGACCGGGACAGCCCCGCCGAACCGGGCCGTCGGCCGAACATGGCGAAGCTGGTGTTCCTCGACGCGCACACCCGGGAGCTCTATACCGATTGGCCCGCCAAGGCCAGGGCCGTGGTCGGCAACCTGCGCCTCACCGCCGGCCGGTATCCGGAGGACCCTCTGCTGGCCGGACTCGTCGGTGAACTGAGCATGCGCAGCCCGGAATTCGCGGCCATGTGGGCCGATCACCGGATCCTGGCGTGCGATGTCGCCGATTACGAGATGCACCATCCGACGGTCGGGACCCTGACCGTCACTCAACAGACACTGCAGAGTCCGCAGGGAAACGGGCCGGCCGTGGTGATCGCCACGGCAACTGCGGGATCCCCCTCCGCGACAGCCCTCAGCCTCCTCACCCACACCAGCGGGCCGAGCGAGACAGCCCAGCCCCGCAAGAGCGCCGAATCCCACTCTTCCTGACCTCCTCAACAACCCTCTCTCCAAGCCCCTTTCACAGTCGAGGACGCCCGAAGCGTACGTAAACGGCGCCGCGTCCCGACTCCGTCTGTCGGGCTTCACACACCCCCGACCCACCCCCTGGCCGCGGCATGCCCGTATGCCCGTATGCCCGTATCCGGAAAACAAAGAAGGAACCCATGTACAAGCGAAGCAGCTTTGTTGCAACAGCCGTGGCGATGGCGGCAGCGGCCCTCGCAGTGGCCCTCCCGGCCGACGCCACCCCGGCGGCCCCGAAGCCCCTGAGCCACGTTCGGATCACCAACCACTTCGACCTGGCCGCTGGCCAGATGCCAGAGAACATCGCGCTGATGCCCGACGGCAAGGCCAACGTGACCTTCGCCGGCAGCCGCCAGATCGCCCAGATCACTCCCGGGGGCAGCACCCGCATCCTGGCGACCCTGCCCTTGCCCGCCGACGGCGGAGTCAAGACCCCCGCCCTCGGATTCCCCCTCACCACCGGCATCGTCCAGGCCGACGGAAGCACGTACGCGCTGTACGCGACCGGCACCGCCGACCTGACGGGCCTGTGGCGGCTGACCCCCGGCAAGGCGCCGAAGCGCATCGCCGCGCTGCCCGCGAACGGCTTGCCCAACGGTCTGGCGCTCGACCCGCACAGCAAGCGCCTCTACATCACCGACTCGGCGCTCGGCACCGTATGGACCGTCCCCCTTTCCGGGGGCCGACCCACCGCCTGGTCCACCGCGCCCGAGCTCGCTGCGACCGATTTCCTCGGAGCCAACGGCGCGAAGGTGCACGACGGCGCGCTCTGGGTCACCAACCTCGACAAGGGCACCCTCGTGCGCATCCCGATCCGTCACGGAAACCGGGCGGGCGTCCCGCAGGTGAAGGCGACCGGCCTCACCGGTATCGACGACTTCGCCTTCACCGGCCGCGGCAACGAGGTGCTCGCCACCCTCGACGCCCCCAACAAGGTCGTGCTCGTCCAGCCCGACGGGACCAGCACCACCGTTCTGGACAGCAGCGACGGACTGCAGAACCCCACCTCCGTGGCACTACGCGGCAAGGAGGTGTACGTCCTCAACGCCGCCTACACCACGGCAAAGGACCCCAACCTCCTGCTCGCCCGCCTGAACGGCCACAGCTAAATCCACATCGGCCCCGAGCCGCCCGGCACGACTGCACGACTGCACGACTGCACGAGAAGAATGACAGAAATGGGGAGCAGCACTATGAGCGACATCACTCTCGGCGACGTCGAGGTGACACGGGTCGAGGAGATGCACGGACCCGTCGGGATGACCCCTGACGTGTTCTTTCCCGGATCGCCGAAGCATGAGTGGGACGCACACCGTTCCGTCGTCGTCCCGGATTTCCTCGATGAGGAGACCGATATCTGCAATGTCGCCGTGCAGACCTGGGTGCTGCGCAGCGAAGGCAGGACCATCCTCATCGACACCGGCGTCGGCAACCACAAGGAACGCCCTTACGTACCGTCCTGGGGCCACCTGGAGCTGGACTTCCTCGGCAATCTGGAGCGGGCGGGCGTACACCCCGACGACGTCGACATCGTCGTCAACACACACCTGCACGTCGATCACGTCGGCTGGAACACCCGCCTGGAGGGCCAGTCCTGGGTTCCCACGTTCCGTAACGCCTCATATCTGATGCCCAAGGCGGACTTCGAGTTCTGGAACCCGGCCAACAATCCGAAGATCGCCGGCGGGGTCAACCAGAACGTCTTCGAAGACAGCATCGCGCCGGTGCACGCCGCCGGCCAGGTCACGCTCTGGGAAACAAGCCACACCATCGACGCCAATCTCCGCTTGCAGGCCGCGCCCGGCCACACCCCGGGAACAAGCGTGGTCATGCTGGCTTCCGGCACCGAGCGCGCGGTCTTCTCGGGCGACCTGCTGCACTCCCCCTTCCAGATCATGCAGCCACAACACAACAGCTGCTTCTGCGAGGACCCCCACGCCGCCCGCGAGAGCCGGCAGGAGATCCTCGGCTGGGCTGCGGACGCCAACGCGCTTGTCCTGCCCGCCCACTTCGCCGGGCACGGCGCCCTGGAAGTGGAACGCAGTGGCAGCGCGTTCGCCATCAAGCGGTGGGCCTCGCTCGACCGCCTCTGACCCGCAGGCAGGATCCACAGCCACATCCACAGCCGAAACCCCGGCCGCCACCGCGGGGCCGGGGCTTCGGGCGGACTTCATCCCGTTTCCGACGCCCACCTGGGCCCACGGAGAGGAACCATCGTGAGCCACGACACCGATCCCGTTCTCACGACTACTCAGGGAGCGGTCCGAGGGCTGCGCCAGGACACCACCGCCGCCTTCTTCACCATCCCCTACGCCGCTGCGCCCCTGGGCGCCGGTCGCTTCGCCCCGCCGCAGCCGCACGAACCATGGGACGGTGTACGGGACGCCACGGTGCCGGGCCCCAACGCCCCTCAGTCCGAACGCAAGCTCGGCACGGTGGACATGTCTCCCTACTTCGGTGCCGGCTGGAGCCGCGGGGATGACTACCTCACCGTCAACATCTGGAAGCCTGCCGCCCCAGGGGAAAGCCTGCCCGTCATGGTCTTTGTCCACGGTGGCGGGTTCGTCGCCGGATCGACGCGGTCGGCGCTGTACGACGGCTCCGGCTTCGCTCGCCACGGCGTCGTCCTCGTCACCCTCAACTACCGGCTCGGCATCCCAGGATTCCTCGACCTCCCCGGAGCGCCGGCCAACCGCGGCCTGCTCGACGTAATAGCCGCACTGCGTTGGGTGCGGGAGAACATCGCCGTTTTCGGCGGTGATCCTCACAACGTCACACTCTTCGGTCAGTCGGCCGGCGCCACCATCGTCGGCGGCGTCCTCGCCACGCCCCAGGCCACCGGCCTCGTCCGCCGGGCGATCGTGCAAAGCGGCAGCGGCACGGGGGCGTTCACCCCGCAGCAGGCCGCCCGCGTCACCCGGGCAGCAGCCCAGGCACTGGGGGTCGAGCCGCACGCCGACGCCTTCGCGGACATCTCCGACGAGCACCTGCTCGAGGCCGCCGGCCAAGTCGCCGGGATCGACCTGCAGACCCAGACCCACTTCGACCCTCTGGTCGGGCTCAGCCCCTTCAGCCTGGTCCTGGACATGCAGCCCGCAAAATCCGTCGCCACCGGCCTGGGAGCCGCCGTCGACCTGCTCATCGGAACCACCTCCGAGGAGGGCAACCTCTATCTCGTCCCCACAGGCGCATACACCACCTCGACCGCGGCCGACGTCGACGCCGCGGCGACCCGCTCCCACCCACAACCGGTGCGGCTCATCGAGGCCTATCGCACAGCACGGCCCGACGCATCCTTCGGCGAACTGCGGGCCGCCATCATGGGCGATGCCGCGTTCGGCGCGGGCAGCCGGGCGCTGGCCGACGCGCACGCCGCCCACCCCCGGTCCCGCACCTACAGCTACGAGTTCGCGTGGCGCTCACAGGCCGTGGGAGGAGATCTCGGCGCCTCCCACACGATGGAGCTTCCCTTCGTCTTCGACCGCACCCATCTCCCCCAACTGCATGGCCGGCACGGCCTGCTCGGCCCCAAGCGACCTCCCGCCGATCTCGCTTCCCGTATGCACGGGGCATGGGTCCGGTTCGCCCGGACCGGCGACCCCGGCTGGGAGCCATACACCGACGAGCGCCGAACCACCATGCGCATCGACGACGAGTGGAACCAGGTCGACGACCCCCACAGCCAGGAACAACAAGCCTGGAACTGAGGACGAACAGCTGACTGACGCTCAGCAGTCCGACCAAGAGGTCGCGGGGGGACTCAAAACCGGCTGTGCGGCACAGCCTTGCCCGCAGCTTCATCAACGGTATCGACGGCATCGACTTTCAAAGCTAAAGCTGATAGCTTTCAGTTAATGCAGTTAGCCACCGGGCTAGCAGGCCGCATGGAGGTAGTCGTGACCGAGTTCCTGAACGTCAACGGTGGGACCATCGCGTACGAGGTCAGCGGCGTCGACGGACCGCTGGTGGTGGTCGCCCACGGCATGGGCGACAGTCGCGAGGCCTACCGGTTCTTCACCCCCGCCCTGGTGGAAGCCGGGTACCGGGTCGCCGCGGTGGACCTGCGCGGACACGGTGAGTCCAGCGTCGGGTGGGCGTCCTACACCCGCACCGACCTCGCGGGGGACCTGATCGCCCTGGTGAAGCACCTCGGCGGACCGGCGGTACTCGTCGGCCACTCCATCGCCGGCGGTGCGGTCACGATCGCCGCGGCCAAGGCCCCGGAGCTCGTCACCGCGGTGGTCGAGCTCGCGCCCTTCACCCGCAAGCAGCAGGTCCGGCTCGGTGACCTGCGAGTGGCCGGCTACCGCCGGGGCGTGACCCATCTCATGGGCACCACCATCCTCGGCAGCACCCGGCAGTGGGCCAAGTACCTGGACGTCGCCTACCCCGGCTCCAAGCCCGCGGACTTCGACACACGCATGGGGCAGATCACCGCGATGCTGGAAGAGCCCGGCCGTATGAAGGTCCTGCAGGCGATGGGCAAGATCTCCCCCGCCGACGCCGGTGAGCAGCTGGGCAACGTCACCTGCCCGGTCCTCATCGTGCAGGGCACCCTCGACCCCGACTGGGCCTCCCCGCAGGCCGAGGGCGAGGCGATCGTCGCCGACCTGCCGACCGGCCTGGGCCGGCTGGAGATGATCGAGGGGGCCGGTCACTACCCGCACGTCCAGTTCCCCCAGCAGACCCTCACCGCGATCCTGACCTTCCTGGCCGGCGTACGTGCCTAGGGCAGGTCTGGACGCGGCCACGATCGTCGTCGCCGCCGCCGAGCTCGCCGACGAGATCGGCTTCAGCGAGCTGACCATGGGCCGGCTGGCCGAGCGGCTCGGAGTGCGCGCCCCCTCGCTCTACAAGCACATCGCCAGTCAGGAAGACCTCCACCGGCGCATCGCGGCGCTCGCCCTCGACGAAGCCGGTGTCGCGATCGGCACGGCCATCCAGGGCCGCGCCGGGCGCGACGCCCTCGCCGCCGCGGCCGGCGCGCTCCGCGACTTCGTACTCACCCACCCCGGCCGCTACGCGGCCACCCTCGGCCTCACGCCAACCGGTCCCGACGACCCGATCATGCTCGCCGGCCGACGAGGGATCGGCCCCTTCGAAGCGGTGCTGCGGGGATACGACATCCCCCCGCAGGACATGACCCACGCGCTGCGGGCAGTGCGCAGCGTCTTCCACGGCTTCGCCAACCTGCAGGCATCCGGCGGATTCCAGTGGTCCGCCGATGTCGGCGAGAGCTTCGAATATCTCATCGACCTCGTCGACAGGGGCCTTCGCTCCGTCGCGGACACAGACTCCGCCGTCGCAGACCCCGCCGATCATCACCGGTAGACCACACGCTCGCCGGACCGCCAACCTCTCCTCCCCGAGCCCGCCCCGCCCGCCCGCCCGCCCGCCAGAAATGGAAGCCGTCATGGACGCAGTGCTCACCGCCGTCATAGACATCGACGCCACCCCGGAAGCGGTGTGGAACGTCCTCACCGACTTCGCCACCTACGGCGAGTGGAGCAACTTCACCGCAGCCGAGGGAACCGCTCAGGTGGGAAGCAAGCTCACCATGCGCATGCCTGGCATGACCTTCAGGCCCACGGTCACCGTCGCGACACCCGGCCAGGAGCTCCGGTGGGCCGGCACGCTCGGCACGAAGCGGCTCTTCCACGGCCAGCACTCCTTCGTCCTCTCCCTCAACCACGACGGCTCCACCCGCCTGACCAACCGCGAGGAATTCTCCGGCGCCCTGACCACCCTGACCCGACGTTTTCTCAAGACGCCCAAGCACGACGGGTACGCCGCGTTCAACACGGGCCTCAAGCGGCGGGTGGAAGGTCTCACCGAGCACAGAACACGCTGACCATGCCCTCATCTGCCGGCACGAAGCGATCTTGCCCCTGCGATCGCCGTCCCGGCCGCCCAAGGCCGCAACCACCACCCTGCTCGCGCCCGGAGACAGCAGACGCCGAGCCCTTGGGCCTACAGCACGAAGACGCGGCAGGCGTTGCCGGCCAGGAACAACTCGCCTGCTTCCTCGTCGAGTTCCAGCCGGTCCAGGTGCTCCAGGGCTTGGGCCGGGGTGACCATCGGGTAATTGGCACCGAAGAGGACTTTGCGACGGCCCCGGCCGCACAGATAGTCCACCAGTTCGACCGGGCCGCCGGCGAGAGGTGCAGGCGCTGATGTCGATGCAGACGTTCTCATGCTTGTCCGCTCTGTCCGTGACCGCGATCATCTCCGTCGTCCACGGGTAGCCGATGCGCCCGCAGACAATGGCCGACTACGTCGGATGCCGCATCCACGCGTCAAAGCCACCCGCGACGACCTCCCGACTGTTGGCGCGGTTCCGCGCCGACGTCAGTCATCGTGCAGTTGCGCAGCAAGGAACCGCGAGCCCATGTCAGGGGAACGGTCCGGCTGTCGTCGCCCGGTCAGCGACCGGACGTTCTCCGGCAAGGCGTGCAGGAGGAATGGCGGCTCCGTGGCGACCGTTCGGGTCGTCTCCAGACATGTTGCCGCGTTCTTCCCGTCGACGCCCTCGTCGGCACGACAGACAGTCGGGCTTCGGCCCTGCGGACGCATGGGGTAGGAAGACATCCGTGACCGAACCGCCCCAGACCGCCACCCAGCACGCGCTTATCGCCCTCGCGCCGCCCGACGATGCGAAGGACGAGCTGGCGCACGCTCTGAGCCCGGCCTACGCCGCCTGTCCCGACCTGCGCTGGAACCGCATCGAGGACTGGCACATCACCCTGGCCTTCCTGGGCGAGCTGCCGGTGCAGGCCGTCCAGCGGCTTCGTTCGCCCCTCGCCGACCTGGCGGCTGCCCGCCCCGCTCTCGAACTGGCACTGCTCGGTGGCGGACACTTCGACGAGCGAGTGCTGTGGAGCGGCATCGGGGGCGATCTCGACGGACTGCACGAGCTGGCCGAGGCAGTACGGGCGCGGGTCAGGGAGTGCGACATCACCTTCACCGAACGTCCTCTGCGTCCCCACCTCACGCTGGCCCGCGCCCGCCGCTACGACAACGCGTCCGTGACGGCGGCGGCCGCCTGCCTCGACGGCTTCACCGGACGCCCTTGGCAGACCGAACGCCTCCACCTGGTCGGCAGCACGGTAGGCGGCCACCCAGGTCCGCGGCGCTATCAGGACATCGACGCATGGGCCCTGGTCGCTGGCCATAGGCATCCCGATCCGGAACCGCCACGCACGCCAACGCCACAGGCCGGACCGGAATCCGGACCAGGCACGGACCAACTCGGCTCAGCCGCAGTCACTTACACCCACAGCCACAGCCACAGGTCAGAGGCTACGGCGAGCCGGTACCAGCAGCAGACGAAGAACCTGCTGGTGTCGTACTCGCCGAAGAAGCTCGGCTTCTTCTAGAGCGTGAAGTCGGCTGCCCGGAGGCATCGTTGCATGCCAGGCCGAATTCGCCCCGGGCCAACCACGGGCCACACACGGCGCCCCTGTGGAAGCACTGTCGAGGGCTGCGTCCGGTGCCGTCACAGGTCGGCCCTCGGGCTGCGCGCCTCCCGGCGCGGACCTTGGCGTTCTTCAAGGACGGTGGGGCCAGTGCTGCCGATTCGACGTGCCCGGCCGCACGAAGCCGGTCCCACCAAGGTACTCGCCAGCATGCACCCACTGCTTTCGCCGGCCGCGCCCAGTCCGAAGGCGTGGAAGCTCTCCTGAAAAGACCTCGCCGTCCTTCAATCTGGAACAGACGTCGACTGAGTGGAGCCAGGATCATCCTGGCTCCACTCAGTGGTGCGGGCGTGTCACCGGAACGGTGCGAAGAAATTCCAGATCTCTGCTTTGGTCCAGGTGGCGACACCGCTTTCGCCGGGGGAGCCGTCGACCGGACCGGGTATGTGGCCTCCGTCGAACGCGGCCCATTGGACCGGCTATCCGGCACGGCAGCCCGAGTAGGCGGTGGTGATGTGCGTTCGGCTGACCGGCGCGGGCTCCCGCGGGCTCTGGGGGGTGCAGCCGTTGTTGCTGACGAATCTGTCGCGCAGGGACCGTCCTTGCGCGATGTTGAGGACGGAGTCGCTGACGCCGTGGATCCCGAAGTAGGCGATGGGCTGGGTGCCGCAGCTGCACCGCTGATCTGGGCGCCGGACATGACCGCGACGGCCCTGAAGACGTTCGCCCGGCTGCATGCGAGTGCGTAGCTCGTGCCGCCGCCCCAGCTGGATCCCGTGGCGAAACGCTGTGCCGGGCTGGCACAGAGGCCGCCCTCGATTCGCCTGGTCATGTCGTCGACGAAGGTGATGTCCGCACCGCCCGAGTTGGCCCGGCCGTTGCCGAGGCCCTGGGGGCGACGAGGATCGCGCCGTTGTTCGACTGTTCCTGTTCCCGTTGGCCGCAGTAGGACCAGGCGTTCCCGCTCGTGCCGCCCGAGGCGACGTCGCCGGCGGTTCCGCCCCGTCAGTGGAACGCGAAGATCAGCCGGTAGCGGTGGCTGTTGTCGTAGTCGGCGGGATGATTGAGGTATTGACGATGGATCGTCAATACTCCCCGCAGAAGAAGTTTCGGCTCCCCGTCCGAAACTTTCTGGAATCCCGGCGAGCCGGACGGCGAACCCCCCGGCACCGCCGTCGGCGGATGCCGTAGGGCCGGGCCCGGACGAGTGCGCGGACGCCGCTTGCTCGACTTCTTCCCTCCGCGCGGACGGCTCGGACCGGCGAGCCGTATCGCAGACTCCGGAGTGTTTCCGGTCGGTGCGACAGCTTGTCAAGCCCAAAGGGGAGGCACTGTTTGTGGACAGATCGGCGACAGGCCTTGACCAGAGGGCCCCACATTCCTAGCTTGTGGCGTCGAAGCATCCGGGAATTCCTCGAAACTTTCGAAACTGTCCCCGTCCCCCGGCACGTCCACTCCGCGGTTCATCGGGGTCACCTCACCCCCGCCCCCAAAGGAGGCCCTCTGATGTGGTTTCGCCACTCGTCCCGGGTCCGTCCAGGACGCCTACTCGCCGTTCTCGCGCCCTTGCTGCTCGTGGCTACCTTCCTCGGTGCCCAGCCCGCCGGCGCGGCGACCGTGGACCCCAACGCCTCGTATGTGCTGGTCAACCGCAACAGCGGCAAGGCCCTGGATGTCTACAACATGGCGACCGACGACGGCGCCCGCATCACCCAGTGGACCAGGAACGATCAGAACCAGCAGCAGTGGCAGTTCGTCGATTCCGGGGGCGGCTACTACCGCATCAAGTCCCGCCACTCGGGCAAGGTGCTGGACGTCTACGACTGGTCCACCGCGAACGGCGGCTCGATCAGCCAGTGGGCCGACCTGAACGGCACCAACCAACAGTGGCGGCTGGCCGACAGCTCGGACGGCTACGTGAGGTTCATCTCGCGCCACAGCAACAAGGCCCTCGAGGTACAAGGCGCCTCCACCGCCGACAACGCGAACATCGTCCAGTACGACGACTGGGGCGGCACCAACCAGCAGTGGCAGCTCGTCAAGGCCGGCGGCGACAGCCCCGGTCCGTGCGATCTTCCGTCGACATACCGCTGGACATCAACGGGCGCGCTGGCGCAGCCCAAGCCGGGGTGGGTCTCGCTCAAGGACTTCACCGTCGTCCCCTACAACGGCAGGCAACTCGTCTATGCGACGACGCACGACACGGGGACGAGTTGGGGTTCGATGAACTTCGGCCTGTTCACCAATTGGTCGGAGATGGCCTCGGCCGGCCAGAACACGATGTCAGCTTCCACCGTCGCGCCCACGCTCTTCTACTTCGCGCCGAAGAACATCTGGGTGCTCGCCTACCAGTGGGGCGGGACCGCCTTCTCCTACCGGACGTCGAGCGACCCCACCAACCCAAATGGATGGTCCTCCCAGCAGGTGCTCTTCTCCGGAAGCATCCCAGGCTCCGGAACAGGACCCATCGACCAGACGCTCATCGGTGACGGGACGAACATGTACCTGTTCTTCGCCGGTGACAACGGCAAGATCTACCGGGCCAGTATGCCGATCGGAAACTTCCCGGGCAGCTTCGGCGCGACCTCGACAGTGATCATGAGCGATACGACGAACAACCTGTTCGAAGCCCCGCAGGTCTACAAGCTACAGGGCCAGAACCGCTACCTCATGATCGTCGAGGCGATCGGCTCGCAGGGCCGCTACTTCCGCTCGTTCACGGCCACCAGTCTGAACGGCTCATGGACACCCCAGGCCGCGACCGAGAGCAATCCCTTCGCCGGCAAGGCCAACAGTGGCGCCATCTGGACCAACGACATCAGCCATGGCGAACTGATCCGCACCAGCGCCGATCAGACCATGACCGTCGATCCCTGCAATCTGCAGTTGCTCTACCAGGGGCGCAGCCCCAACTCCGGTGGCGACTACGGCCTCCTGCCCTACCGTCCGGGTCTGCTGACACTGCAGCGCTGACGGCGTGACACGAGTCGGGCTCCGGTATGGAGCCGGCGTGGCGGGCTCGACGGAAGGCGAGCCCGCCCCCGGGTCACGCGACCACGTCGGCGCTCATACGGCGACGGAGCGCGGGGCGGGCAACGCTCACAGCCCGAGGGCCATCCCGTAACGCGGTGCCGCCGCCGGTGGCGCTTGCCAACGGTCCAGGCACACCGGGTCGCCTGGTGCGCTGCGGCGGACGAGCCAGGCTTCGGTGATGTGAGTTCCCACCCAACACGTCGTCGCGGACCAGCCAGGAGGCCACCGTTGTCGGTGTCGCACGCCGGGGAACCGATACCGATCGTGACGCCGAGCTGGAGCATCCGGCGAGGCAGGGTGCCCGTCAGGCGCCCTCACGCCAGCCGAAAACCGTCGTCTGCCGGCAGTTGAACCCCACATGCGGCGCGGGCACCCTCGGCGGGACGGCCGACTCAAGATCGCCCCCACCCCCGTACGACCACCACTCGTCGCACCCCTCACCGCCAAGCCGTTGATCAGGAGAGACGTCCGGCTGGAGTACTTACCGCTCAAGAAGCATGTGCCGCGCGAGCCCCGGCCCGGCTCAGCGCCGTCTGCTCTCCGCGCCCCGTCGATATTCGCCCCCCCCGACCGGCTTTGACCTGTGCAGCAAGGCGCCTGACACTCCGCCAGGTCGAGCGTCGACGGAGCTCATTACCACGCAGCAGCCCCGCCCGGGAGCCGGGTGAGCAACTGGAGCGTGCGGTGGCCAGAAGGCGCCTATCGGCGTCACGGATCGGTCGATCCAGCCCCAAAAAGCTTGAGCACAAATTACACACAACCCTCTCTTCATACTGGCCCCGATGGTCTAGATTGACCATGCTTCAGCTGTTCGAACACCAGGCGTCCAATAATGATCTTTTGGTCCGGCGCTACGGAAAGCCAGCAGTCGCGGCCCCGGCGCCGGACGTGGGGGTGATCAGTTCTTGGAGCCCGAGAGGGGCGTTGGGTGCGGGGAGCACCCAAGGTTTCGACGGGTTCCCGTACACCTCGAGAGTCCGGCAGGACATACAAGTCCACTGCCGCCAGGGTGGGTTGCTCAAGTAGCTCTGTGATGGCGGAGCTGTCATGCGCGGGAGGCGGGGGTCTCCCGAGGGGGGAACAGTGCGGGGGGCGGGGGCCTCCCGGGGGGAGGAACAGTGTTGGGCGAACACGTCGAGCCACTGGGGACCTGGGGGGTTCTGTGCGGCAAGGGGGATTAGTCAGCCCGTTTCCGTCAGCGCGCGAGCGTCTGGCGAACGGCGCGATCAGACAGCCCGCGATCGAGTGGGAGCAGCGCTACCGTCGTTCCGTGGTCACCACCGATACCGTGGCCACCGCCTTCGTAGTGGCGGCGATCGGCAACTTCTTCGGGGCCCGGGACGCGGCCAACTGGCACGAGAAGTGGGGAATTCTCGCATTCGGCACCGAACTGCTGGTGCTGGGGGCGCTTGCGGTGAGCAGGTCGTGGGCTCCGGCCGTGCTCGGCCAGGGGGCCGAGGAATTCCGTCGGCTCGGTCGCTCACTGTTCACGGCGACCGTCGTACTGGCGCTCGGCGGGATCGCTCTCACCTCGCGCAACATCAAGCTCTGGATCTTCGTCGCGATCCCCGCGATCGCGATCGTCACCATGACCGCGCGGTATCTGCTGCGCCTCTGGCTGCACAAACAGCGTAAGGAAGGACGATGCCTGCGGCCGGTGCTCGCTGCCGGGAGTCCGGCCACCGTCCGCGACCTGATCACCCGAACCCGCAAGTTCCCGCACCTCGGCTGGCGGGTGGACGCGGTATGCACCACCGACGGTCGCGGGCTCGACGGTGACCAACTGGACGGAGTGCCGGTCGTCGGCCTGCTGGCGGACGTCGCGGGCCACGTCCACCGCGACGGCTACCGTGTCGTCGCGGTCACACCGGACCCGCACTGGTCACCGGACCGGCTGCGACGGCTGGCCTGGAACCTCGAAGGCAGCGACGCCGAGATGGTCGTGGCCCCCGTGCTGATGGAGGTGGCCGGCCCGCGGCTGCATGTCGACGCGGTGCTCGGGATCCCGCTGCTGCGGGTCAGCATGCCGACCTTCACGGGGGGCCGCCGGGCGGTCAAAGGGGTGGTCGACCGGATAGGCGCAACGATTCTGCTGATGCTGTTCGCGCCGCTGATGGTGTTCGTCGGGCTGCTCGTGCTGGTGGACAGCCGGGGTGGGGCGTTCTACCGCCAGCGCAGGGTCGGCAAGGACGGCCGCGAGTTCACCATTCTCAAGTTCCGCACCATGGTCGCCGGGGCCGACGGGGCACGTGCCGAGCTGGCCGACCGCAACGAGGGCGCCGGCCTGCTGTTCAAGGTCCGCCGGGATCCGCGGGTTACCCGGGTGGGAGCAGTGCTGCGCCGGTATTCGGTCGACGAACTCCCGCAGCTCTTCAACGTGCTCACCGGATCGATGTCGCTCGTCGGTCCGCGGCCCCCGTTGCCGGAGGAGTCCGCTGCGTACGGCCCGGACATCCGGCGCCGGCTGCTGGTCAAGCCCGGACTCACCGGCCTGTGGCAGATCAGCGGACGCAGCGACCTGTCGTGGGAGGAGGCGGTACGGCTGGACCTGCGGTACGTGGAGGACTGGTCGCTCGCCCTGGACACAGTGATCTTGTGGAAGACGCTGCGTGCGGTGCTCTACGGGCAGGGGGCCTACTGATGCGCGGGGGTCGGCAACTCAACGGTCCCGCCGGCGCGCGGACCGCAGGCCGGGACGGCCTGCCTGGGGGGAGGAACGGGTCATGAGAGTCAGCGTTTTCGGGCTCGGCTACGTGGGCTGCGTGTCGGCCGCGTGCCTGGCCAGCATGGGGCACGAGGTCATCGGGGTGGACGTGAACCAGGTGAAGGTCGACCTGGTCAACGAAGGCAAGGCCCCGGTGGTCGAGGAGCGGATCGGCGAGCTCATCGCCGAGGTCGTGCGGACCGGAGTGTTAAGGGCTACCGATGACGTCCGCGAGGCGATCATGGGCAGCGAGGTCTCGCTGGTCTGCGTGGGCACGCCGTCGGAGCCCAACGGCAGCCTGTGCACCACGTACTTGGAACGGGTCACCGAGGAGATCGGCGCCGCGCTGGCCGAGCGGGGTGGGCGGCACACCGTCGTGTTCCGCAGCACCATGCTCCCGGGGACCTGCCTGAACCTGCTGGTGCCGATCCTGGAGAAGTACGTCGGCGGCACGGCCGGGGTGGACATCGGGGTCGCGGTCAACCCGGAGTTCCTGCGCGAGGGCACGAGCGTGCGGGACTTCTTCGACCCGCCCAAGACCGTCATCGGCGAGCTCGACCCGGCCAGCGGCGATGCGGTGACGGCGCTGTACGACGGCTTGCCCGGCGAGGTGTTCCGGGTGCCGATCCCGACGGCCGAGGCGATCAAGTACGCGGACAACGCGTTCCACGGCCTCAAGATCGGTTTCGCCAACGAGCTGGGCGCGGTGTGCCAGGCGCTCGGGGTGGACTCGCACCAGGTGATGGACGTGTTCCTGGCCGACCGCAAGCTGAACATCAGCCCCGCCTACCTGCGGCCCGGCTTCGCCTTCGGTGGCTCCTGCCTGCCCAAGGATCTGCGCAGCCTGGTCCACGCGGCGCAGCGGGCCGACGTCTCGGTGCCCATCCTCTCCCACGTGCTGCCCTCCAACTCCGACCATCTGCAGCGCGCGGTGGAGCTGGTCGAGCGCACCGGCAAGCGCAAGGCGGGCCTGTTCGGGCTGTCCTTCAAACCCGGCACCGACGACCTGCGCGAGAGCCCTCTCGTCGAGCTGGCGGAAAGGCTCTTCGGCAAGGGGTACGACCTGCGGATCTACGACGCCAACGTGAGCCTCTCCCGGCTGCTCGGCGCCAACCGCGAGTACATCGAGACCCGGCTGCCGCACCTCGCGCAACTGCTCGCGGATTCCGTCGAGGAGGTGCTCGACCACGCCGAGGTGTGCCTGGTCGGGACCAGGGATCCGGCCGTGCTGGCGGCGCTGCCCCATGGCGGCGACGGCCCGGTGATCGTCGACCTCATCCACCTTCCCGACGCCGAGGCGCGCCGGGCCGAACCGGGGTACGTGGGCCTTGCCTGGTGACACATCGTTTGATGACACAGCCGGCGGCGACCGGCCGGGCCGGCGCGCGCTGATCCTGGTGGAGAACCTGTCGGTGCCGTTCGACCGGCGGGTGTGGCAGGAGTGCACGACACTGCGCGACGCGGGCTGGGAGGTGCACGTCATCTGTCCCCGGGGGAGCAAGCGGGACACGGAGCCGGAGGCGGAGATCGACGGGGTGCGGATCCACCGCTACCCGTTGCGCGCGGCCACCGGAGGGCCGGCCGGCTATCTGCGGGAGTACGGATCGGCGTTGTGGCACACGTTCCGGCTGGCCCGGAAGGTCGGCCCGGTCGACGTGGTCCACGCCTGCAACCCGCCCGACCTGCTGTTCCTGCCGGCACTGTGGATGAAGCGGCGCGGAGCGAGGTTCGTCTTCGACCAGCACGACCTGGTACCCGAGCTGTACCTCTCCCGGTTCGACCGCGGCGAGGATCTGCTCTACCGCGCCGTGTGCGCGCTGGAACGGCGGACCTACCGTGCCGCGGACGTCGTGCTCGCCACGAACGAGAGCTACCGGGACGTCGCGGTGCGCCGTGGCGGTCGGCGGCCGGCGGATGTCTTCGTGGTGCGCAGCGCGCCCGACACCGACCGGTTCCACCCCGTACCGCCCGAGCCGGAGCTGAAGCGCGGCAAGCCTCATCTGCTGTGCTACCTGGGCGTCATGGGCCCGCAGGACGGCGTCGACTACGCCTTGCGGGCCCTCGCGAAGCTGCGCGACGAACTCGGGCGGACCGACTGGCATGCGGTGTTCGTCGGCGCCGGCGACACCTTCGACGCGATGGTGGAGCTGTCCCGGCAGCTCGGGCTCTCGGAGCGGGTGCAGTTCACCGGGCGCATTCCGGACGCCGATCTGGTGCGCTACCTGTCCACCGCGGACGTGTGCCTCTCCCCCGACCCGCACAATCCACTCAACGACGTGTCGACCATGAACAAGGTCCTGGAATACATGGTGATGGGCCGGCCGGTCGTCTCGTTCGACCTCCGGGAGGCGCGAGTCTCCGCCGGTGACGCCGCCGTCTACGCGCCCGCCAACGACGAGACCGTATTCGCCGAGCTCATCGCGATGCTGCTGGACGATCCGGAGAAGCGGGCCCAGATGGGCAAGATCGGCCAGGAGCGGATCAGCGGGCCGCTCTCCTGGCGCAACTCCCAGCGCTCGCTGCTCACCGCCTACGCCGCCGCCTGCCGGGACCACACTCCGGTGTCGGCGGGCGACCCGGACAGGGCACAGGGCGGAGGCCGCACCGTTGAACGATGACACGATACGCCTGGTCACGATCGGGCGGATCATCCGTCGGCGCTGGCGGCTTCTCACCATCCTCGCCGTGGTGGGCGCGCTCGTCGGATACGGCACCTCCTTGCTGTTCCCGCCGCGGTACACGACGTCGGCATCGGTACTGCTGCCGGGGGCGTGGGAGGAGCGCGAGCTGCTGACCCAGGCGGAGATCGCGACCAGTTCGGTGGTGGTCGACCGCGCGGCCGCCACGCTCGACTGGACCGGGGTCAGCGGCAGCGAGCTGCGCGATCGGGTGAGCGCCAAGGCCGCCGACGGGAACATCATCCAGGTCTCGGGCACGGCCGACACCCCGGAGCGCGCACAGCAGCTCTCCGACCAGGTGGCCCAGCAGTTCGTCACCTTCGCCGCGCGGATCGTGGACGACAACACCGACCCCGAAGCGGCGGCGCAGCTCGAGGAACTGCAGCAGATGGTGGTGCAGACCAACCGCCGCATCACCGAGCTGGCCGATGCGACCGATCCGGGGCAGACCGTGGAGAGCGTCCAGACGCGCACCGAGCTCGCGAAGCTGCGCACCGCGCTGCAGGAGGCCATCAACAAGCTGGACCAGGCCGACCCGGCTGCCAACCAGGCCAGCATGGTCGTCATGGGGCCGGCGGCCCGGCCGGCCGGCGAGGCGCCGCCGACGAGGATGCAGCTCGTCGTCGCCGGGGCGCTGCTGTTCTTCCTGCTCGCGGTCATCGGCCATCTCACCGCCGTACGGATGAGTCGCCGGCTGCGCACCGAACCGGAGATCGCCGCGGCGCTGGGCTCGGCGCTGCTGGGTACCGTCGACGTACCTGGCGAACGGCCCGCGCACCGGCCGGAAGACCGTGGCCCGCGGGCCCGGATCCGCCGGCTGCTGGGCGTCGACATCCGGTGGGACATACCGGCCCCGCAGACGTCCGGCGACGAGGCCAGCAGGCAGGTCCGCTACCGGCGGGTGTGCGCCCGCCTCCGGGACCGACTGCCGGCCCCCCGGCGGCTGCTGGTCGTCGTCCCGGACGGCGACGGGATCGCCCGCCGGGCCGCCGACCAGCTCGTCGCCGCGGCCGAGAGCGATCCGCTGCTGCGGGTGGTGGGGGTTTCGGTGTCCCAGCCGATGGTGCCGGACCCCGACGACGAGTCAGGTGCCCTGGTCGTGCTCAGCCCGGGCAGCTGGACCGCAGGGGAGCTCGCCGGCATCGCAGAGGCGTGCGCGGATGCCAAGCACGAGGTCGTCGGCATCGTCCTCGCCGGCACGGTCCGGGCCCGTCCGACGCGGTCCGCCGACCGTCCTCACGCCGCCACGCCGGCGCTCGCGGTGGGCCACGACACGACGGGAGGTGCAGAGTGACGACGAGTACGACTTCGGAGTCGTCGGCCGCCGCTCCGCTGCTGGACCTGCAGGTGCTGGTGGTGGCGGTACGCAGGCGGCGCCGCCTCTGGTGCTCCCTGGCACTGCTGGGGCTGCTCGCCGGCGCGGCGATGGCGGTCCTGCTGCCGCCGCCGCCGACCGCGGTGACCAAGGTGCTGGTCGCGCATCAGGAGGACCAGCCGAACGACCCCGGAACGCTGATCCGCACCGACGTCGCGCTGCTGCACACCACGCGGATCGCGGGTAAGGCCCTGCAGGCCCTCAAGTCCCCTGAAAAACCGGAGGACTTCATGCAGGACTACGGAGGGATCGGCTTGACCAACAACCTGCTGCAGATCACTGTGACAGGTGACAGCGACGCGGAAGCGGTGGCCCGCGCCGAGGCGCTGGCCGATGCGTTCGTCGCGGACCATGTGAGCCGGATCCAGCAAGCCGCGAACGCCGAGGCCAAGGCCCTGCTCGACCAGCGTGACCGCATGCGGGACGACCTCGCCCAGGTCGACAAGGCGATCGGAGACGGATCGTCGGAGACCGGGCCGAAGGCGTCGGCGAACATGGAGTCGCTCTTCGCCCGCAGGGCCGAACTCACCTCGCGGATCACCGATTTCGGCCAGCGCGCCGCGGAGGCGCGCATCGGCACCCCCCAGCTCATCGCCGGCACACAGATCGTGGACGCACCGCGCGCGGTACGGCACTCCCTGCCCAGGACCGCTGCCACCGACGCCGCGATCGGGCTCGTCCTCGGGCTCGCCCTCGGGCTCGCGATGGCCGCGGTCGGCACGGTGGTGGCGGACCGCCCCGTGCTGCGCCGGGAGATCGCGGCGAACCTCGGCGCCTCGGTCGTCGCGGAGCTGCCCCGCCGGTCGGCGAGGCGGTGGCAGCGCCGACGGATCCGGGCGGCACGCGAACGGCTCACCGCGTCCCTGGCCCGCACCGTGCGCAGCTCCGCGGAACCGGTGTCGCTGCTCGAACTGGGCTGTGCGCGCAACACGAGCGTGCTCGCCCTGGACCTCGCCGGGGCACTCGCGGCGGAGGGGCCGGTGGTCGTCGTCGACGGTCTGCCCGGCCCGCAGCTCGCCAAGCGCCGCCCGAAGCCTGGAGACCCGGCCGTGGTCAGCGGCGAGCGTGCCGCGGCCGTGTCGGATCAGGAGCTCCGGCTCGGCGTCGGCTCGGTGGCGCCCGGCGCGGCGTGGACCGACCTCCAGTACCTCGGCACCCGGACCGTGCTCGTCGTGCGTGCCGGACACGGCAGCGCCGCATGGCTGCACACCGTGGCGCGGCAGCTCGCGGACCAGCGCATCGAGGTGATCGGTGTGGTGCTGATCGACCCCGATCCGCGTGACCGGACCGACGGCACGCTGTGGGACGGGCTGGACATCGCGCTGCGCGGCCGGAGCGAGCGACTGGCCCGCCAGAACGGAACGAGCCGGCAGCGGACCGAGCGGCTGCCGATGTGGGCGGCACGCGTCCCGGACAACGACCAGGAGGCGCGCTAGACATGTGTGGCATCGCAGGAACCTACCGATGGCCGGACGGGAAGGCCGTGACCGACCGGCTCACCGATACCCTCGCCCACCGCGGTCCGGACGGGGCGGGCCGCTACAGCCACCCCCTCGGTGACGGCGAAGTGCACCTCGGGCACCGCCGGCTGGCCATCATCGACCTGTCCGAGACCGGCGCCCAGCCGATGGTCTCGAACGGCCTCGTCCTGACGTACAACGGCGAGCTGTACAACGCGCCCGAGCTGCGTGCCGAGCTGGCAGCCGCCGGGGTGCGCTTCCGCGGTACCTCCGACTCCGAGGTGCTGCTGGAGGCCTGGCGGCGCTGGGGCACGGACTGCCTGCCCCGGCTGCGCGGCATGTTCGCGTTCGGGATCTTCGACGAGCGAACCGGTGACCTGGTGCTCGCCCGCGACCAGCTCGGCATCAAGCCGCTCTTCCTGCTCCGGCGCGGCGAGGGTCTGATGTTCGCCTCCGAACTCAAGGCGCTCGCCGCCGTGACCGGCGGGTCGCTGCAGGTGGACCATGCGGCGCTGGTGGCCTCGCTGCTGTACTACTGGGTGCCGGACTCACGGTGCGCGTTCCGCGAAGCGGAGAAGCTGCCGCCGGGGAGCTGGCTGCGGTGCCGGCCCGACGGCCGGGTGGAGCGCGGCCGGTACTGGCACCTGAAGGACGTCGCCGCCGAGGGCCGGGAGCGGATCCGCGGCGGCGAACAGCCGGACCTGGCCGCCGTCGTCGAGGAGTCGACCCGGCGCCACCTGCTCTCCGACGTGCCCGTGGCGACCTTCCTCTCCGGCGGCCTCGACTCCAGCTACCTGACCGCGCTGGCGGCCCGCGACCGACCCGGGATCTCCGCTTACACCATCGGGTTCCGCGCCGAGGACGCCAGGTTCGAGGCGATGCCGGACGACCTGCGCTATGCCCGGCAAGTGGCCGAGCGGTTCGGTGTCGACCTGCACGAGATCGAGATCGCGCCGAACGTGCTCGACCTGCTGCCGCAGATGACGTACCACCTGGACGAGCCGATCGGCGACCCCGCCGCGATCAACACCTTCCTGATCTGCCGGGCCGCCCGGGAGGCCGGGGTCAAGGTGATGCTCTCGGGGATGGGTGCCGACGAGCTGTTCGCCGGTTACCGCAAGCACCTGGCCAACCTGCTCGCGCTGCGCTACCAGCGCGTCCCGCGGCCCCTGCGGCGCGGCTTGTCCGCGGCCGTGGACCGGCTGCCGGTCGCCACGGCCCGCCGGGGGTACCGGTCGGTGCGCTTCGCGAAGCGGTTCCTCTCCTTCGCCGATCTGCCGGAGGAGACCGCGTTCCGGCGCAGCTACACCATGTACGACCAGGACGAGCTGCTCGCCCTGGTCGATCCGGACCTGGCCGGGACGGTCGACGACGTGCTGACCGAGCATGCGGATGTCTATCAGGACAACGACCTCGACGACTTCGTCAACCGTATGTGCCTGGGCGACGCCCGGATGTTCCTGCCGGGCCTGAACCTCGCCTACACGGACCGGTCGAGCATGGCCGCGTCGACCGAGGTGCGGGTGCCGTACGTGGACGTCGAGGTGGTCAAGGCGGCGTTCGCCGTGCCCGGCGATCGCAAGATCGTCGGACGGCAGGGCAAGGCCGTCCTCAAGGAGGCGGCCGGCTCGATCCTGCCCCGGGAGATCGTGTACCGGCCCAAGGGCCTGTTCAGTGCCCCGCTGCGCGCCTGGATGAGCCGGGATCTGGCACCGCTGGTGCGCGAGGTGGTGCACGACGGCGTGCTCGTCGGTTCCGGGCTCCTGCGCCGCGACGCGCTGGCGCGCATGGTCGCCGAGGACGCCGCCGGGCAGCGGGACTTCTCCAAGCATCTGTGGCATGTGCTGACCCTCGAGTACTGGTATCGCGACGCGACCTCCGGGGCCGGCCGGAACTCTTCCTTGACTGCGTAGAGACAAGAGGACTTTGGTGAAACAGGTTGTGCAGAACTACAAGAGCGGCGAGCTGGCGGTGCTCGACGTGCCGGTGCCGGGGTGCAAGCCGGACGGTGTGCTGGTCCGCAGCGCCTACTCGCTGATATCCACCGGGACCGAGCTCATGAAGGTGTCCGAGGCCGGCATGTCGATGCTGGGCAAGGCCCGCTCCCGGCCGGACCAGGTGGCCAAGGTCGTACAGAGCGTGGCCACCAACGGGCTGCCCGCCACCTACCGCAAGGTGATGGGCAAGCTGGACTCGTACACGCCGCTGGGCTACTCGCTGTGCGGGGTGGTCGAGCAGGTCGGCACCGGGATCGACGATGTGAAGGTCGGCGACCTCGTGGCCTGCGCCGGCAACGAGCACGCGCTGCACGCCGAGCTGAACTGGGTGCCGAAGAACCTCTACACCCCGGTGCCGGACGGCCTCGCGCCACGGCACGCGGCCTTCGGCACCGTCGGGTCGATCGCGATGCAGGGCGTACGCCAGGGCGAGCCGCAGCTCGGCGAGGTGGCGCTGGTCATCGGCCTCGGGCTGATCGGGCAGCTGGTGGTGCAGCTGCTGACCGCCTCGGGAGTCCGCGTCGTCGGGGTCGACCCCGACCCGGTGCGCTGCGAGCTCGCCGAGCGCCTGGGCGCGGCGGCCTGCGGCGATCCCGCCTCCGCGGCCGTGGAAACCGCCGTCGCGGAACTCACCGGCGGCCACGGCGTGGACCAGGTGTACCTGGCCGCCGGCGGCGGCAGCAACCAGCCCGTCGAGCTGGCCGCGCGGCTCTGCCGGGACCGCGGCCGGGTCGTCGACATCGGCAAGTGCCGCCTGGACCTGCCCTGGAACGCGTACTACGAGAAGGAACTCGACGTCCGGTTCTCCCGCTCGTACGGCCCCGGGCGCTACGACCCGCAGTACGAGCTCGAGGGGCGGGACTACCCGATCGGTTACGTGCGCTGGACCGAGCGCCGCAACCTGGCGTGTTTCCTCGATCTCCTCGCCCGCGGCAGCGTCGACGTGGAGCCCCTGGTCTCCCACATCGCCGACTTCGACGACGCCGTCGAGACGTACCGGCGCCTCAAGGACGGCGACCTGAAGGCCGTGGCCGTGCTGTTCCGGTACCCCGAACAGAAAGAGGAAGGGGGGCAAGCGCAGGCACCGGCGGTGGCCGTGCCCGCGGTGCGGCGCGGCGGCCAAGCGTCCACCCCGGCCCGGTCCGCCAAGGCGCCGGTGCGGCTGGCGTTCGCCGGCGCGGGAAACTACGCGACGTCGATGCTGCTGCCGCATCTGGCACAGCGCGACGGCGTCGAGTTGTCCACGGTCGTCACCACGACGGCGCTGTCCGCGGCCAACGCGCAGCGGAAGTTCGGCTTCGCCGAGGCGACCACCGATCTCGACGCCGTGCTCGGCGACAAGTCCATCGACGCGGTGTTCGTCGTCACCCGGCACAGCTCGCACGCCGAACTGACCCGAAGGGCGCTGCTGGCCGGCAAGTCGGTGTTCGTGGAGAAGCCGCTGGCGCTCACCGAGGACGAGCTGGCCGGCGTGCTCGCGGCGGTCGAGGAATCCGGCAACGACCGGCTGCAGGTGGGCTTCAACCGCCGGTTCGCGCCTCTGCTGCAGGAGGCCAGGAAGCGGTTCGGCGTCCGGACCGGGCCGGCGAGCCTGCGCTACCTGGTCAACGCGGGCCGGCTGCAGCACGGCAGCTGGTACCTCCAACAGGGCACCGAGGGCTCGCGGTTCGCCGGCGAGGGCGGACACTTCATCGACACGGCGAGCTGGCTGCTCGAGGCCGACCCGGTGTCGGTGTACGCCGTCGCCCCGTCCGGCAACGAGGACCTGCAGGTCGTGCTGCGCTACCCGGACGGGTCCACCGCCACCATCAGCTACGTCACCACCGGCGCGCCCGGCTTCCCCAAGGAGACCCTGGACCTCGTCGCGGACGGCAAGGTGCTGCGGCTCGACGACTTCGTCCGTGCCGCCGTGTACGACAGCCGCCGCAAGCGGTGGGTCAGTTCGCGGCTGCCCAAGGCCCGGGACAAGGGCCAGTCCGCCGAGCTGGCCGCGTTCATCAAGGCCGTGCGGACCGGTGGGCCGATGCCGGTGCCGCTGGAGTCGCTGGTCGCCACCACGGCGGCCACCCTCGCCGTGCAGTCCGGCCTGGCCGGCGGCGCGCCGGTGACGCTGGCGAGGGCGCGATGACTGCGAGCTCGGGGAGTCCGGGCTGGTACCTGCGGCGGCTGTCCCGGATGGGGCCCCGGGAGGTCGGCGGCCGGGTCGGCGACGGGGTACGCAGGCGGCGGTGGCGGTCGGCGCGGCCGGACTGCCCGAGCGTGACCGGCGCCCGGTTCACCGCGGTACTGCCCGCGGGGACGATCGCCGCGATACCTCCGGACGCCGCGAAACGTCTCCTCGCCGAGGCGGACCGGCTGATGGCCGGGCACGCCGAGTATTTCGGGGTGGAGCGCGACGACCTGGCCGACCCGGACTGGTGGTACGACCCGAAGACCGGGCGCCGCGCTCCGTGGGGCTACGCCTTCGACGTGCCGTACCGGAACGAGGACGCGGTCGGGGACATCAAGCAGATCTGGGAGCCGTCCCGGCATCAGTACCTCACCGTGCTCGCCGCCGCCTACGCGGTCACCGGGGACGAGCGGTACGCCGAGCGAGTGGCCGAGCACCTGCGGTCGTGGTGGGCGGCCAACGCGCCGCTGCGCGGAGTGCACTGGACCAGCGGCATCGAGCTGGGGATCCGGCTGCTGTCCTGGGTGTGGATCCGCCGGCTGCTCGACGGCTGGCCGGGCGTGGCCGCTCTGTTCGAGGGCAACCCGGTGGCGTTGAACCAGATCTGGCACCACCAGCGCTGGCTGGCCGCCTTCCCCAGCCGGGGGTCCTCGGCGAACAACCACATCATCGCCGAGGCCGCCGGGCAGTTGGCCGCAGCCTGCGCGTTCGGCTGGTTCCCCGCCTCGGCGCGCTGGCGAGCCGACGCGCTGCGGTCGCTGGAGCGGCATCTGCGCGGCAACACCTTCGACTCCGGCCTCAACCGCGAGCTGGCAACCGAGTATCACGGGCTGGTGCTGGAACTCGGCCTGGCCGCGGTGGCCGAGGCGGATGCCGCCGGCGTGCCGGTCCCCGCGTCGCTCCGGCTGGTGCTGCTGCGGATGACCGACGCGCTCGCGGCCATCGTGGACAACCGGTTACGGCCACCGCGCCAGGGGGACGCGGACGACGGGCACGGACTGATCGTGGACGGCGCGGGCACCGACCGCTGGGCCTCGCTGCTGGCCACCGGGGACGCCGTGTTCGGGCGGCTCGCCTGGTGGCCGGCGGTGACCGGCACCGATGTGCGCACCCCGCTGCTGGCCGCGCTCATCCGGCCGTACTCGGAGAACGCAACCGGACCGGCCGTGTCCCGCCCGGCAGGCCGACCGGCCCATTTCGCCGACGCGGGCATGACCATCCTGCGTGGTCCGTCGGAGATCTGGTGCCGCTGCGACGGTGGTCCGCACGGATTCCTGTCCATCGCCGCGCATGCTCACGCTGACGCGCTGTCCGTGGAGGTCCGGCACGACGGGGTCGACGTGCTCGCCGACCCGGGGACGTTCTGCTACCACGGGCAGCCCGAGTGGCGGCAGTACTTCCGGTCCACCCTCGGCCACAACACCCTGCAACTGGACGGCGATGACCAGTCCGTCTCCGGCGGCCCGTTCCTGTGGACCCGGCATGCCCGCAGCCGCGTCCTGGTCGCGGACACATGCGACGCCTCCGACGGGGGGACGGCCCGCTGGTGCGCCGAACACGACGGTTACCAGCGCTCGGTGCACCGCCGCCGGGTGGAGCTGACGGCCGCGAACCAGGAGCTGAAGGTGGTCGACGAGGTGCGCGGCCCGCGCCGGGCCGTGCGCCTGGCGTTCCACCTCGGCCCGACGATCGCCGCGGACCTGGTGGGAAACCGGGCAGTGCTCACCTGGACCCGGGACGGCGAGGACCGTTCCGCGACCCTCGGCCTGCCCGGGGAGCTGTCCTGGCGGGCGCACCGCGGCGAGAGCAGCCCGCCGCTGGGCTGGTACTCCCCCGGTTTCGGGCGCAAGGAACCCACCACCACGCTCGTCGGCACCGGTTTCGCCGACGGCACGGAGGGGTTCACCACCGTACTCAGGTTCCGCGGCTAGGGAGGACGCTTGGGGATCAAGTGGCGGCACTGGGCGGTGCCGGCGGCACTGCTGGCGCTGGCCCTGCCGGCGGCGACCGGCTGTGAGAGCACGCCGGGCGCGCGGCCGAAGCCGACCGCCGCGCCGTCCACGTCCGTGGCCCGGGTGTGCGCCAAGCCCGCGGCCGGGCCGGCGAAGGCGCCGGCGGGCGCGGTGACGGTCGACCCGTCGGTGGCCGGTGACCTGGCCGCGAAGACCAAGAGCAGCCCCCCGAACACCACGTTCTGGCTTCGGCCGGGCAAGCACAGGCTCGAGCCGGACCGCTACGCCCAGGTCATCCCCAAGGAGGGCGACAGTTACCTCGGCGCGCCGGGCGCGGTGCTCGACGGCCGGAAGACCAACCAGTACGCGTTCGGCGGCACCGCCCGGGACGTCACCATCCGCTACCTGACCGTGCAGGGGTTCGTCGCGCCGCACGACGAGGGCGTGGTCAACCACGACTCGGCCGACGGGTGGGTGATCGAGCACGCGACGATCCAGAACAACTCCGGCGCCGGGCTGATGGCCGGTGCCCGCCAGCAGGTCCGCGCCAGCTGTCTGCGCGCCAACGGCCAGTACGGCATGAACGCGTACAAGGCCGGCGGCCCCATCAGCGGCCTGGTGGTCGAGGGCAACGAGATCGTGGGCAACAACAGGGACGACTGGGAGAAGCGGCGGCCGGGCTGCGGCTGCACCGGAGGAGTCAAGTTCTGGGCCGTCGACGGCGCCGACATACGCGGCAACTGGGTGCACGACAACCGCGGAACCGGGTTGTGGGCGGACACCAACAACAACGACTTCCTCATCGAGGACAACGTGATCGAGGCCAACGACGGTGCCGCGCTGATCTACGAGACCAGCTACAACGCGGTCATCCGGAGGAACACGATCCGGCGGAACAACTGGGTCGAGGGCCGCAGGTACGCCGACCGCGGCGACAACTTCCCGTTCGCGACCGTCTACCTGTCCGAGTCCGGCGGCGAACCACGGATCCGAGCCCGCACGGACAGGATCGAGATCTACCGGAACGTGCTGGAGAACAACTGGTCCGGGATCACCCTGTGGGAAAACGCCGACCGGTTCTGCAACAGCCCGGCCAACACCTCGTCCGGTGACTGCACGTTGCTGGTGAAGAACACCGACCGCTGCGCACAGCCGGCGATCGCCACCGCACCGCTCTACGCCGACTGCCGGTGGAAGACCCAGCGGGTGGACATCCACGGCAACCGCTTCGTGCTGGACAAGTCCGTCGTCGACTGCACGGTGAAGTGCGACCGCATGGCGGTGCTGGCCAACTACGGCACCTATCCGGACTGGTCGCCGTACCAGGGCGAGCGGGTGGCCGAGGCGATCACCCGTACGCAGCACAACAGCTGGCACGACAACGTCTACGTCGGGCCATGGAAATTCGTCGCCCACGACCCGAGCCGGATACTCGACTCCGGGCAGTGGCAGGGCACGCCGTACCAGCAGGACGCGGGCAGCACCTTCCGCGCACGGGACGGTGGTTGAGATGAGCCCAGACCACACGGACCACACGTCGAAGATCGTCGGGGCGGTCTGGGGGCTGCTGATCCTCAACACGCTCGGCTCCGCCGGGGCGAAGACCATCGTCCCGCTGCCCCGTTCCCTCATCCAGATGGTCACCATGGGCGCGCTGGTCGCCGCGTTCGCGCTGGCGCTCGCGGTCAATCTCCGGGTGCGCGTCCGAGCCAGCGCCTTCGTGTTCCTGCTCACTCTGCTGCTGGTGCCGAGCGTGATCTCCAGCGCGAACCTGGAGTCCGGGTTCGGCGCGCTGTTCCGCTGCGCCCGGCTGGCTCTCTTCGTCGGCACGCTGTGGCTGCTCAGCCGCTGGTGGGACGGCGGCCTGACGTTCGTCCGGCACCACATCCGGATGTACTTCCTGGTCCTCGGGTCGGTGGCCGCCGGCGCGATCATCTCGCCGGGCGCCGCCCTGCCCGAGCTCTACGGCGGGCGGCTGGTCGGCGCGTTGTGGCCGCTCACCCCGCCGCAGATCGGACAGTACGCCGCGGTGATCATCGGGCTCACCGTGCTGCTCGTCCTGGGCCGCCGGACCGACGGGACCAGCGCGGCGGTGGTCATCGTGCCCTCACTCGTCCTGCTCGCGCTGACCCATACCAGGACGGCCACGCTCGGCCTGCTCGTCGGGCTGGCGTTGGCGATCAGCTCGCTGATCCTGACCAGCGCCGCCGCCCGCCGGTTCTTCGCCTGGGCGGTGCTGTGCGCCACCGTGGCCGCGGTGGGGTTCGCCTCCGCGCTGCAGTCGTGGTTCCTGCGCGGACAGAGCCAGGAGAACTTCTCCAGCCTCACCGGTCGGGCCAAGGTCTGGCACGCCCTGCTGGCAGCACCCCGCACGACCTCGGAGTACCTGTTCGGCGCGGGCCTGGGCGACAAGTCGTTCGGCGGGCTGCCGATCGACAACAGCTGGCTGGCCGTCTACCACGAGCAGGGTATGACCGGCGTCGTCCTGGTGGCGGCGGTCATCATCGTGCTGGGCGGCGTCGCGTTGCTGCGGCCACCGTCGCTGTCGAGGGCCTGCGCGATCTTCCTGATCAGCTACTGCGCGATCGCGTCGTACACCGAGGCCGGGCTGGGCGACGCCTCGCCGTATCTGCTGCATCTGGCCTTGGCCGCCTCGCTGCTGGCGGCGCCTGCCGCGGCCACTGCCACTGCCCCCGCCACTGCCCTCTCGACGCCCGAAGCCCCTCGACGACGCATCCCGCAATGGACCCGAAGACCGGAGGTGACCTGAGCATGCACGTCCTCGTGGTGCACAACCGCTACAACTCGGCGCAGCCGAGCGGGGAGAACAAGGTCGTCGACCAGGAGGTGACGCTGCTGCGCGAGGCCGGCCACCGGGTCGGGGTGTTCGAGCGGCGCAGCGACGACATCGCCGCCCGGTCCCTGCTGGGCAAGGCCGCGATACCGCTGCTCGTGCCGTGGAATCCGGCGGTCCGCGCGGAGCTCGCCGCCCGGCTTCGCACCGAGCGGCCGGACGTGGTGCACGTCCACAACGTCTTCCCGCTCCTGTCGCCGGCGGTGCTGGCCGCCTGCGCCGACGCCGGCGTGCCCGCCGTCGCCACGCTGCACAACTACACCCAGGTCTGCCCGCCCGGCACGCTGCAGCGGGACGGCCGGCCGTGCACCGAGTGCGTCGGGTCCGCGCCGCTGCCCGCCGTCCGGCACGGCTGCTACCGGAACTCCCGGCTGGCGACGGTGCCGCTCGCGGTCAGCCTGTCGGTCAACCGGCGGCGGTGGTGGTCCGGCGTGGAGCGGTTCTTCTGCATCTCCGCGGCGCAGCGCGACGTCCTGGCGCGGTCGGGAATGCCGCCCGAGCGGCTGGCCGTGAAGCACAACTTCGTGCCCGACCCGGGCACGCGCCGGACGGACGCCGGTGAGCATGTGCTCTATCTCGGCCGGCTCGCGCAGGCCAAGGGAGTGCGGCTGCTCATGGCCGCGTGGGACGAACTCGCCGCCGACGGCGGGGTGGGCGTCCCGCTCGTGATCGCCGGTACGGGGCCGCTGGAGGCGGAGGTGGCCGCCTGGGCGGCGGGCCGCGACGACGTCCGGTACGTCGGCCTTTATGACACGGCGGAGTGCCAGAAGGCCGTCGCGCGGTCGGTCACCGTGGTGGCTCCCTCGACGTGGCTGGAGGCGTTCGGCCTGGTGGTCGTGGAGGCGATGGCGGCGGGGGTCCCGGTCGTCGCCGCCGGTCACGGCGCCTTCGTCGAACTCGTCGAGGACGGGGTGACCGGGCTGCTGCACCGGCCGGGCGAGGCCGCGTCGCTCGCGTCCTGCATACGCCGGATCGCGGCCGAACAGGACCGCAACCGGGAGATGGGCCAGGCGGCCCGGCGCCGTTACGAACAGGGGTTCAGCCCTGCCGTCGGCCTTGAGCGCCTGGTGGAGGGGTACCGCACCGCGATCGCGGGGCGGTCCGGCGGCGGGGACAGCCCGTCGCCGGCAGGGGACAGAAGCACTGGCTCGCGACGGGGGCACCCGCGCGAACGGGATGGGGGCAGTAGATGACACGATGCCGACTCTGCGGCTCGGCGGCGCTCGCGAGCGTCGTCGATCTCGGGGCGACTCCGCCGTGTGAGAGCTTTCTCGCCGCGGAGCAACTGGACCGGCCGGAGCCGGCGTACCCGCTGCATCTGCGGGTCTGCACCGACTGCTGGCTCGCCCAGATCCCTCCGCTGATCACGCCGGAGGAGACGTTCAGCGAGTACGCGTACTTCTCCTCCTTCTCGACCTCCTGGGTGGAGCACGCGCGCACGTTCGTCGCCGACGCCGTACAGCGGGTGGGGCTCGGCCCCGACGCCTTCGTGGTCGAGGTCGCGAGCAACGACGGGTACCTGCTGAGGCACGTGGTGGACCGGGGGATCCGCTGCCTCGGCATCGAGCCGTCGGTGAACGTCGGCGCCGCGGCGCGGGACGCGGGTGTGCCCACGCTCACGGAGTTCCTGTCCCCGGACACCGGCTCGGCCGTCCGCGCCGAGCACGGCCCGGCGGATCTGGTCGTGGCCAACAACGTGTACGCGCACATCCCCGACGTGGTCGGGTTCACGCAGGGGCTGCGCGCCCTGGTCGCCGACGACGGGTGGGTCTCCATCGAGGTGCAGCACCTGCTGACCCTGATCGAGGAGAACCAGTACGACACGATCTACCACGAGCACTTCCAGTACTACACGGTCGCGTCCGCGACCCGGGCGCTGGCGAGCGGCGGACTCACGCTCGTGGACGTCGAGCTGCTGCCCACGCACGGCGGCTCCATCCGGCTGTGGGCCCGGCCGGCCGAGGTGGCCGGCGAGCCGACCGGTCGGGTGGCCGACGTGCTGGACCGGGAGAAGGCCGCCGGGCTGCGGGAGCTGTCCGGATACACCGAGTTCTCCGCCCGGGTGGCCAAGGTGCGCCGGGATCTGCTGCGGTTCCTCATCGAGGCGGCCGAGCGCGGCGAGAGAGTCGTCGGCTACGGCGCCCCGGGCAAGGGCAACACCCTGCTCAACCACTGCGGCATCCGGCCCGACCTGCTCCCGTACACGGTCGACCGCAACCCCTACAAGCACGGCAGGTTCACCCCGGGCACCCGCATCCCGATCCTGGCGCCCGAGCAGATAGCCGCCGACAAGCCGGACTACGTCCTCGTCCTCCCGTGGAACCTGCGGGCCGAGCTGGTCGAGCAGCTGTCCTTCGTGCACGACTGGGGCGGCCGGCTGGTCTTTCCCATCCCGGAACTGAGCATTGTCGAGGTCAAGTCGTGAAGGTCGTACTGTTCTGCGGCGGTTACGGGCTGCGTATGCGCAGCGGCGCCTCCGACGACGTGCCCAAGCCGATGGCGATGGTCGGCCCGCGGCCGCTGATCTGGCACGTCATGCGCTACTACGCCTACTTCGGGCACACGGAGTTCATCCTGTGCCTCGGGTACGGGGCACACCACATCAAGGACTTCTTCCTCAACTACGAGGAGACGACGTCCAACGACTTCGTGCTGCGGGGCGGGCGGACGGAGCTGCTGTCCACCGACATCTCCGGCTGGACGATCACGTTCGCGCAGACCGGCATCGAGTCGCCGATCGGTGAGCGGCTGCGCCGGGTGCGGCACCACCTGGACGGCGACGAGATGTTCCTCGCCAACTACGCCGACGTGCTCACCGATGCCCCGCTGCCGGAGATGATCGACCGGTTCGCCCGGCGTGACGCCGGTGCGTCGATGATGGTGGTGCCGCCGCAGTCCTCGTTCCACTGCGTGGAACTGGGCGAGGACGGCCTGGTGGGGGGCATCACCGCGGTGAGCGACATGCCGCTGTGGGAGAACGGCGGCTACTTCGTGCTCCGCCAGGAGGTCTTCGACCACATCCCGGAGAACGGGGACCTGGTCGCTGACGGATGCGGCCAACTGGCCAAGCGCGGACGGCTGGTGGCGCACCAGCACCGCGGCTTCTGGAAGCCGACCGACACCGTGAAGGAGCGGGCGGCGCTCGACGACGCCTACACCCGGGGCGACCGCCCGTGGGCCGTGTGGGAACGGGACGGCGCGGGGGCGGGCGCGACCGGCGGCAGGGCCGGCTCCGGAGCGAGGGCGTGATCCGGCTCGGGGCCGGGCGCCTGGACCGGATCGTCGCGGTGGGCGCCCACTGCGACGACATCGCCATCGGCGCCGGCGGCACGCTGCTGACGCTGTGCCTCGCTTGGCCCGGTATTCGCGTCGACGTCCTTGTGCTCTCCGGTGGTGGCGGCGAGCGGGAGCAGGAGGAGCGGGCCGCGCTCGCCGCCTTCTGCCCGGGTGCCGACCTGCGGCTGACGGTGCTCAAGCTGCCGGACGGCCGGATGCCCGCGCACTGGGAGGAGGCCAAGGCCGCGGTCGAGGAGCTGCGCGTGCGGACCGAGCCCGATCTCGTGCTGGCCCCGCGCACCGACGACGCGCACCAGGATCACCGCGGTCTGGCGAAGCTGGTGACCACCGCGTTCCGCGACCACCTCGTGCTCGGCTACGAGATCGTCAAGTGGGACGGCGATCTCGGCCGTCCGTCGGCGTACCAGCCGCTGTCGCCGGAGATCGCCGAACGGAAGGTGCGGCTGCTGCAGGAGCACTACCCCTCGCAACGGCACCGGCCCTGGTACGACCGGGAGGCCTTCCTCGGCCTCGCCCGGATCCGCGGCATCGAATGCCACGCGCGCTACGCCGAGGCGTTCGCCGTCACCAAACTCACTCTCGACCTGGGGGAATGAACCTTGCGCGTACTGCTGACCGGACACCAGGGCTATCTGGGCACCGTGATGGCCCCGGTCCTCGCGGCCGCCGGGCACGAGGTCGTCGGTCTCGACGCCGGCCTGTTCGCCGACTGCGTCCTCGGCCCGCCGCCGGCGGACCCGCCGGGGCATCGGGTCGACCTGCGCGACGTCACGGCCGAGCACGTGGCCGGGGTGGACGCCGTGATCCACCTGGCCGCGCTGTCCAACGACCCGCTGGGGTCGCTGGCGCCGGATCTCACCTACGACATCAACCACCACGCCTCCGTGCGGCTGGCCCGGCTGGCCCGCGACGCCGGAGTGCGGCGCTTCCTGTACGCGTCGACGTGCTCGGTCTACGGCGCCGCCGGCGGCGACGACCTGGTGGCCGAGGACGCCCCGCTGCGCCCCGTGACGCCGTACGCGGAGTCCAAGGTGCGGGTGGAGGACGACCTGCACGCGCTCTCCGACGGCGACTTCAGCCCGGTGTACATGCGCAACGCCACCGCCTTCGGCTTCTCACCCCGGCTGCGCGCCGACATCGTGCTGAACAACCTGGTGGGCCACGCGCTCCTGTCCGGCGAGGTGCTCGTGCTCTCCGACGGCACCCCCTGGCGCCCGCTGGTGCACGCCGCCGACATCGCGCAGGCCTTCGCTGCCGCGCTGGTCGCGCCGCGGGAAGCGGTGCACGACCGGGCGTTCAACATCGGCAGCGAGATCAACAACGTCACGGTCGCCGAGATCGCCGACCAGGTCGCCGAGGCGGTGTCCGGCGCGAAGGTGGTGATCACCGGGGAGAACGGCGCCGATCCGCGGTCGTACCGGGTGGACTTCTCCAGGTTCCGCGCCGCGGTGCCCGGCTTCGACTGCGAGTGGACCGTGAAGCAGGGCGCGCTCGAGCTCGCCGACGCCTACCGGAATCACGGGCTGACCCGGGAGGACTTCGAGCGCCGCTTCACCCGGCTGGCCGTGCTCCGCGCGGCGTCCGACGCCGGTACCGTCGACGACACCCTGCGGTGGCGCCGATGACCACGGCAGGCGAAGAGATGCACGCACTGGTGGAGCGGTTGTACCCGCTGTGCCGGAGCATCACCGGCGACGGTGTGCGCGCCACCCTGGAGATCGTCGACGAGTACATCCCGCTGCAGGTGCACGAGGTGCCGACCGGGACTCAGGTGCTCGACTGGACGGTGCCGCAGGAGTGGAACATCCGGGACGCGTACGTCGCCGACACCGCCGGCAACCGGGTCGTCGACTTCGCCGCGTCCAGCCTGCACGTGCTCGGCTACAGCGTGCCGGTGTCGGCGACCATGCCGTTGGCCGAACTCCGCGCGCACCTGCACACCCTGCCGGACCACCCGAGCTGGGTGCCGTACCGCACCAGCTACTACAAGCCGGAGTGGGGGTTCTGCCTGGCCCAGGAAACCCTGGACGCGCTGCCGGACGGCGAGTACGAGGTGCGCGTCGACTCCACACTCGCGGACGGCCACCTCACCTACGCCGAGCACGTGGTCCCCGGGCAGGTCGCCGACGAGGTGATCGTCTCCTGCCACGTCTGCCACCCGTCGCTGGCCAACGACAACCTGGCCGGCATCGCGGTGGCGACGTTCCTGGCCCGGGCGCTGGCGGAGCGGAAGCCGTACTACACCTACCGGTTCCTGTTCGCGCCCGGCACCATCGGGGCGATCACCTGGCTGGCCCGCAACGCGGAGCGGATCGAACGGGTCAAGCACGGGCTCGTGCTGGCCTGCGCCGGCGACCCGGGCCGGCTGACGTACAAACAGAGCAGGCGCGGCGACGCGGAGATCGACCGGGTGCTGCGGCATGTGCTGGCCGCCTCCGAACGCCCGCACCATGTCGCCGAGTTCACTCCGTACGGCTACGACGAGCGGCAGTTCTGCTCGCCCGGGTTCGATCTCGGTGTGGGCTCGCTCAGCCGGACCCCGTACGCCGGCTACCCCGAGTACCACACCTCGGCGGACAACCCGGACTTCGTCACTCCGGAGGCGATGGCGGACACGCTCGCCGTCTGCCGCGAGGCATTCGCCGTCCTTGACCGCAACCGGCGGTACGTCAACCTCAGCCCGTACGGCGAACCACAGCTGGGCCGGCGTGGGTTGTACGACTCGCTCGGCGGCCGAAGCGACGCGAAGCAGGCCCAGATGGCCATGCTCTGGGTGCTCAGCCTCTCCGAGGGCGAGCACAGTCTGCTGGACGTCGCCGAGCGGTCCGGGCTGCCGTTCAGCGCCGTCGCCGCCGCGGCCGACGCCCTGTGCGGCGCCGAACTGATCAAGGCATGACGCCGATGACCATCGAGGGGGAGAGACCGACGGCACCGGCCGGATCCGCCAGGCGGGCCCTCGTCGGCCGGCTGTCCTGGGGACTGGCCGACCAGGCGGCCTCCAGCGTGAGCAACTTCGCGGTGGGCATCTACGTGGCCCGCTCGCTGGGGGTGACCGCGTTCGGCGTGTTCAGCCTCGCCTGGGTGACGTACGGCGTGGTGCTCAACGTCTCCCGCGGGCTGGCCACCGATCCGCTCGTGGTCCGTTTCAGCGGCGTGCCGGACGCGTCCTGGCGCGGGGCGGTGGCCCGGTCGACGGGTACCGCGCTCGGCGTCGGTACGGCCATCGGCGCGGTGTGTCTGGTGGCCGGGCTCGGCCTCGGCGGCCGCCTGGGGCCCGCGTTCGCCGCCCTTGGCGTCATGTTGCCGGGGCTGCTGCTCCAGGACGCCTGGCGGTTCTCGTTCTTCGCCGCCGGCGCCGGACGGAAGGCGTTCGTCAACGACGTGGTGTGGGGCGTCGCGCTCGTCCCGGCCCTGGTGGTGGCGGCCCGTGTGGGCAGCGTGGCCGCTTTCGTGTTCGCCTGGGGCGCGTCCGCCACGGTGGCGGCGGGGTACGGCTGCCTCCAGTCGGGCATCAGGCCCAGGCTGACCGAGGCGCGCGGGTGGCTGCGCGAGCAGCGCGATCTCGGCTACCGGTACCTGGTCGAGAACGTCAGCCTCAGTGGCGCGAGCCAGGTGCGGGCGTACGGGCTCGGCGCGATCGTGGGAGTCGGCGCGGTGGGTGCGGTACGGGGCGCCGAGCTCCTGCTCGGCCCGTTCCTCGCGGTGCTCATGGGGCTTTCCCTGGTCACCGTCCCGGAGGCGGCACGGGTGCTGCGGCAGGCCCCGCATCAACTGGGCAGATTCTGCCTCCTCCTTGGCGGGGGGCAGGCCGTCGGCGCGCTGCTCTGGGGCGCGGCGCTGCTGCTGATGCCCGGCCGGTTCGGCGAGCTGGTGCTCGGCGGTGTCTGGCACTCCGCCTCACAGCTCATCGTGCCGATCACCCTCGGCGTCGCGGGCGCGGGCCTCGGCACCGGCGCGGCGGCCGGACTGCGCGCGCTCGGCGCGGCCCGGCGCAGCCTGCGCTGCCAGCTGTTCGCCTCCGCCTGCTATGCCGGCGGCGGGCTCGGCGGGGCGGCCGCCGCCGGCACGGTCGGCTCGGCCTGGGGCGTCGCCGCCGCGACCGTCAGCAGCTCGGCCGTGTGGTGGCTGCAACTGCGGTCCGCCCTGCGCGAGCGCCACCGCGATCCCCTTCCCGAAGTGAGGACCTCATGACCGACCGACCCAGGCTGAGCATCGGCCTGCCCGTGTACAACGGCGAGGAGTACCTGGCCGAGTCGCTCGACGCCCTGCTCGGCCAGACCTACGAGGACTTCGAGCTGGTCGTCTCCGACAACGCCTCGACCGACGGGACCCAGGAGATCTGCCGCAAGTACGCCGCGCGGGACTCGCGCATCCGGTACCTCCGGCTGCCCCGGAACATCGGCGCCACGCCGAACCACAACCATGTGCTCGCCGAGGCCCGCGGCGAGCTGTTCAAGTGGGCCTCGCACGACGACCTGTACGGCCGGGACCTGCTGCGGCGTTGCGTCCAGGCGCTGGACGAGCGGCCGGACATGATCCTCGCGCACACCGGCCAGGCAATCATCGACGGCGACGGCCAGGTGAAGGTCCCCTACGAGTACACGCTCGCCACCAGCTCCCCGCACGCGCCGGAGCGCTTCCGCAGTCTGCTGTTCGAGCCGGGTGGCGACGACTTCTACGGGGTGATGCGGACCGACGTGCTGCGCCGGGTGAAACCGATGGACAGCTACCACCACGCGGACCGTACGTACGTCGCCGAGATCACCCTGCACGGGCCCTTCCACCAGGTGCCGGAGCTGCTCTACTTCCGCCGCGACCACCCCACCCGGGCCGAGCGGGCGAACCCTTCCAAGCGCTCCCGGTGCGTCAACCTGGACCCGCGCCGGGCGGGTCCGCTGCACCCGACGCCCCGGCTGCTCGCCGAGTACGTCTGGGGCTTCGCCTCGGCGATCCGGCGGGCGCCGTTGTCCACGGCCGACCGGCGCGCGTGCTACCGCCACCTGGCCGCGTGGATGACCAGCCGGGTCCGGCCGGGCGCCGGTGAGCGGGTCGAGGACCGCGCCCCGGTCGATCCGGCCCTGCTCACGGTCTCCGTCGACGCCCTCGTCGCCGGCCGTGAGGGGAGGCGGACATGACGGCCGCGGACGGGGCCCCGGTGCGCGTGGGGGTGTTCGGCCTGCTCGGCTCCGGCAACCTCGGCAACGACGGATCGCTCGAAGCCGTGCTCGGGTACCTCCGCGCCGAACACCCGGAGGCGGTCGTGGACGCGCTGTGCGGCGGACCCGAGGCCGTGACGACCCGGTTCGGGATCCCCGCGACGCGGCTGCACTGGTACCGCGGGGAGTACCGGACCGCGTCACGGGCGGGCGCGGTCGCGGCGAAGGGCGTGGGCAAACTCGTCGACGTCTTCCGCACCGCTGCCTGGGTGCGCCGGCACGACGTGGTGATCGTGCCGGGCATGGGCGTCCTGGAGGCGACACTGCCGCTGCGGCCGTGGGGCTTCCCGTACTCGCTGTTCCTGCTCTGCGCGAGTGGCCGGCTGCTGCGCACCCGGGTGGCGCTGCTCGGCGTCGGCGCCGCGACGATCGGCGACCGGGCGACCCGGGCCCTCGTGCGCTGGTCGGCGCGGCTGGCCGCATACCGGTCGTACCGGGACGCGCAGTCCCGCGACGCGATGCGGGCGATGGGCGTGGACACCGCGCGCGACGAGGTCCACCCGGACCTCGCGTTCGCCCTGCCGACGCCGCGGGCGAGCGCGCCCGCGGACCCGTCGGCCCCGCCGGGCCCGGTCTGCCTCGGCGTCATGGACTTCCACGGCGGCAACGACGACCGCGCCCGGGCCGATGAGATCTACCGGCGCTACCTCGACGGGACGGTCCGGTTCGTCCGCACGCTGGCCGAGGAGGGCAGGGCCGTCCGGCTGCTCACCGGTGACGACTGCGACGCGTCGGTGGTCGCCGCGATCCTCGACGCGGTGGACTCGCCGCTGGTCACCGCTGCCGAGCCGTCCTCACTGGCCGACCTGATGAAGGAGATGGCGGCCGCCGACACCGTGGTGGCGATCCGCTACCACAACCTGATCTGCGCGCTGAAGACCGGTACGCCGGTGCTCGCTCTGTGCTACGCGGCGAAGAGCGACGCACTCATGGCGGAGATGGGCCTCGGCGCGTACTGCCACCCGGCGCGCGAGGTCGACGCCGACCGACTGCTCGAGCAGTTCCGTGCGCTGGAGAAGCATTCGGCCGAGCTGCGGCGGACCCTCACCGAGCGGAACCTGGACGCCGCCCGGCAACTCGAGCGGCAGTTCGACTCCTTGACCGCGGCCCTGTTCCCGGCGGCCGACCACGCCCCGACCTTACGGAAGGCTCCATGAAGGCGACCGAAGTCCTGGAGATCACCGGCGCGTACCTCTTCGAGCCGACGCCGTACGCCGACGAACGCGGCTTCTTCTGCCGCACCTTCGACGCCGACGTGATCCGCTCGGTGGGCCTCGACCCGGACGCCTTCGTCCAGGACAGCCTGTCCCGCTCCGTCCGGGGCGTGCTGCGCGGTCTGCACCTGCGCTCCGGCGCCGGCGAGGCCAAGCTGGTGCGGTGCTCGTACGGGAGGATCTTCGACGTCGTCGTGGACCTGCGGCCGGACTCGCCGACGTACCGCAACCGGGCCTGGTTCGAGCTGTCCGGCGAGACGCAGGTGACCCTGTACATCCCGGCGGGGTGCGCGCACGGCTTCCAGGCGCTGACCGAGACCACCGACACCTCGTACCGGATCGACCGCCCGCACGATCCGGCCGAGGACGTGACGATCGCCTTCGACGACCCGGAGCTCGCCATCCCCTGGCCGCTGCCGGTCACCTCGATGTCCCAACGGGACCGGGAGGCGCCGAGCCTCGCCGAGGTCCTGAAGCACAGAGAAAGATAAAGAAAGTTGAGGTCGGCGTGGACACACACGACACCGCAGAGCTCCTCCTGCCCCGCTCGCGGACGGCGAACGAGCGGCTGCACGCCCTGATCCCCGGGGGCGCGCACACCTACGCCAAGGGCGACGACCAGTACCCCGAGAACCTGGCCCCGGTCATCAGCCACGGCCGCGGTGCCCATGTGTGGGACATCGACGGCAACCGCTACATCGAGTACGGCTCCGGCCTGCGGTCGGTCAGCCTCGGCCACGCCCACCCACGCGTGATCGAGGCGGTGCGGCGGGAACTCGACCGCGGCAGCAACTTCGTCCGGCCGTCCATCGTGGAGGTCGAAGCCGCCGAACGCTTCCTGGCCACGGTGCCGACCGCCGAGATGGTGAAGTTCGCGAAGAACGGCTCCGACGCCACCACCGCCGCGGTGCGCCTCGCCCGCGCCGCCACCGGGCGCCAGCGGGTGGCCCTCTGCGCCGACCATCCGTTCTTCTCCGTCGACGACTGGTTCATCGGCACCACGGCGATGTCCGCAGGCATTCCGGCGGCGACCAACGAGCTCACCGTGGCGTTCCCCTACGGAGACCTGGCCGCCACGGAGGAGCTGCTCACCCGGTACCAGGACGAGGTCGCCTGCCTGATCCTCGAACCCGCCACCCACACCGAGCCGCCGCCCGGGTACCTCGCCGGCCTGCGCGCACTGGCCGACCGGCACGGCTGCGTACTGATCTTCGACGAGATGATCACCGGCTTGCGCTGGTCCGAGGCGGGCGCCCAGGGCCTGTACGGCGTCGTCCCCGACCTCTCCACGTTCGGCAAGGCGCTGGGCAACGGATTCGCCGTCTCCGCGCTGGCCGGGCGCCGCGATCTGATGGAGCGGGGCGGGCTGCGTCACTCCGGCGACCGGGTGTTCCTGCTGTCCACCACGCACGGTGCGGAAACGCACTCCCTGGCAGCCGCGATGGCCGTGCAGACCACCTACGTCGAAGAGGGCGTCACCGCGCGTTTGCACACCCTCGGCGAGCGGCTGGCCGCCGGTGTCCGCGACGCCGCGGCCAGCATGGGGGTCGGCGACCACATCGTCGTCCGGGGCCGGGCCAGCAACCTGGTCTTCGCCACCCTCGACGAGAACCGGCAGCCGTCGCAGCGGTACCGCACCCTGTTCCTGCGCCGGCTCCTCGCGGGCGGGGTGCTGGCCCCGTCGTTCGTGGTGAGCAGCGCGCTCGACGACGCCGACATCGATCACACCGTCAACGTGGTGGCGCAGGCATGTGCGGTGTACCGGAAGGCACTGGACGCCGCCGACCCCACCCCCTGGCAGGCCGGACGGCCGGTGAAGCCCGTGTTCCGGCGCCTGGCGTGAGGTGATGTGACGTGACGTCAGCGGCGCTGCCGCCGACCGTCGTCGGCCATGCGACCGACCAGCCGGTCAGCCGTCGGGTCGACCAGCCACGCGGTCGCCGGTATCACCGCCAGCGCGGTGCACCAGCCGCCGAGGACGTCGGTCGGGTAGTGCGCGCCCAGGGCTACCTGCGCCCAGCCCATGGCGGCGCCGGCAGCCAGCGCCGCGGCGAGCACGAGTGACGTGCCGGCCGTCCTGCCGAGGCCGAGCCGGCCGGTCACGAGCAGCGCCACCACGAGGGCGAGCGCGGTGGCGAAGGCGGTGTGCCCGCTCGGGTAGGACAGGTTGCCGTCGCCGTGGATGGTGCGTCCCACCAGGTGCTTGAGCAGCGTCGCCGTCCCCACGGTCGTGCCGGCGCCGGCCACGACGAGCACCGCCGCGCGAGGATGCCGAAGCAGCAGGCAGCCCGTCACGGTGGCCACGACCAGCGTCGCCGCTCCCACGGGCTCCCCCAAGAAGTCCGTGGCCAGAGCGACGTGCCGCCACGGCGGCCCCACACCGTACAAGGCCGCCCCGATCCGCGCGTCCACCATGCCGGGTTCGCTGTCGTCGGCATACAGGACCCCGAGCACGACGATCACCAGCGCGGCGAGGGCCGCGATCAGCCCGAGCCACCCGCGCAGCGACGGGGGCAGCACCGCGGGCGCCGACCGGCCGGTCACCCGCCCGCCGTCTCCGGTCGGCCTGCGGTGCTCTGCCGTGACCGGCAGACGGTGTTCCGGATCGTGACTTCCTGAGGCAGCGTGAAGGTGCGACCCTTCGTCCGACCGGTGGGCAGCCATGAATCAGCGGCTTCCTGTTTCCCCTGCTCCAGGCCCTCTTGAAGACGACCCGGCCTGCCTTCGATGAGTCCGGCCACGCCACGGCCCATATGTGGCGTCAGTCCCGTCAGTCCCTCGGCACTTCTGCCGGTGCCGACTCCCCACCAACGAGCCCCCCGTCGTGTCCGACCTGACCCGAGCGGAATCCACCAGCCTGTTCGGCCCCGGACTCGCCGGCCTGTCCATCACCTCGGCCGACAGCACCCGATCAGTCTCTGTTCGCCACCCTAACCAACAATGCGGTCGCGGGTACCGCCGTCGGAAAGTCCGGTGTCAACACTGCCCGTATGCCCCACCACCGGGACCCGGGCGGCCGCCGATCGCGGGAAGGCCTCGCATCCGAGGCATCCCGGACACCCGTACGCCGGACGGGACTTCGTCCTGGCCGGCCCCATCCGCACGACGACGGCATTCGGCACCGGTCCGCTGCCCGGTCCTACGCATGATCTTGCTCCCTCCGCCCGAGGGCGGCTCAGTCCTGGCCGCCGAAGACGTTCTGGTCCCAGTCGATGACCGAGCCGGTCACCACTCCGCTGCGGCCGGAGAGCAGGAAGACGACGAAGTCGGCGATCTCGTCGACCTGCCCGAGCTTGCCCATGGGCTGCGACCGGGCCGCCCTCTCCCGCCAGTCGTCGCCCGCGTCGTGGAAGGCGCGCTGGGTGGCGTCCTCGCCCTCGGTGTCCGTCCAGCCGATGTTGAGGCCGTTGATCCGGATGCGGTCCCAGCGGTGCGCGTGGGCGGCGTTGCGCGTCAGGCCTGCCAGACCGGCCTTGGCCGCCGAGTACGCCGCCAGGTGGGGCGGACCGCCGTGCGCGCAGTTGGAGATGATGTTGACTACGGTGCCCGGCGCCTTGCGGGCCGTCATGTCGGCCACCGCCGCCTGCATCGCGAAGAACGGCGCGCGCAGGTTGATCGCCATGTGCTGGTCGAACAGTTCCGGCGTGGTGTCGAGCAGCGAGCCGCGCGACGTCAGCCCCGCCGCGTTGACCAGGCAGTCGATGCGTCCGTGAGCGGCGATGGCCTGTACGGCGCTGTCGCGCGCCTGCGCCGGATCGGAGAGGTCCGCCCGCACGAAGCGCGCGCCCGTGTCCGCGGCGAGTTCCTCGCCCACGTCGGCCCGGCGGCCGGTGAAGACGACGCTCGCGCCTTCCCGCACGGCCGCCCGCACGATGCCCGCGCCGACGCCCTGGCTGCCGCCGTTGACGAGGACGACCCGGTCTTCGAGCAGCGGGGTCTCAAGCAGTCCCATGAGTACTGTGTCCCTTTCAGTCAGCTTCGGCGGCGCTCGGCGGCGGCCTGCAGTTCCTGGCGCAGCCGCTGCGGGGCCCAGCCCTCGACGACGGCCTGCCAGACGGTGTCCGCCTGGGCAGGCGGGGCGAGACCGTCGACCGGCGGGTCGAGGTCGAGGTCGGTGGGGAAGGCATAGCCCTCGGCGGTGGCCGCGACGACGCGGCGCAGCCAGTCCCGCGATACGCCCTCGGCCTTGCGGCGCAGCAGCACCGGGAACAGCGCGTTCGCCATCGCCTCGCGGTCCACCGTCTCCATGGCGCGGCCGAAGGCGGACGAGATCTGCAGCAGATTGGCCATGCGCCTGATGCCGGCCGACCTGTTGTGCCCGGCGGCGTGGAAGAGCGCCGGGTTGAAGAAGACCGCGTCGCCCTTCTCCAGGGGGAGTTGGACGTGGTGGGCGTCGAAGTACTCGACGAACCCCGGCAGTCGCCAGGCGAGATAGCCGGGCCCGAACTTCTGCGAGTGCGGCAGATACAGCGTCGGGCCGGACTCGAGGGGCATGTCGCAGTGGGCCACCGCGCCCTGGAGGGTCAGCGCCGGCGAGAGGCGGTGGACGTGCGCCGGGTAGGCGGCGGCCCGCTCCTGGGAGAGGAAGCCGAGGTGGTAGTCGCGGTGGACGCTCTGCGCCGCGCCCCCCGGGTTGACCACGTTGACCTGGGAGGTCACCTGGTAGGCGGGGCCGAGCCATGCCTCAGCGATCAGCTCCAGGATGTCGTTGGAGTAGTAGTCGGCGAACACCTCCGGCGCCCGTACGGCCACCTTGTCCAGGGCGTTCCAGACGCGGTCGTTCGCGCCGGGCTTGGCGAAGTGGTCGCCGCGGGCCGCACCGGTGGCACGCTCCTCCTCGATCAGCGCGCGGAAGGCCTCGGACGCCGCGTCCACGACGGCCGCGTCGGTGAAGGCGCGCTTGAGGACCACGATGCCGGGCCCGTCCAGCAGGGCCCGGATCACCTCGTCCTGGACGCTCCGACGGCCCTGCGGGGTGGCCGACAGGGAGCGGAGCCGTTCGCTGTCGTAGAGCGGGACGTTCTGCTCCACCCGCTCGGCCGAGGGATGACCGGCGAGGTCGGTGCTCTGCTCCACGAGTGAGCGGAACCCTTCGAGATCGCAGTCCGCCTCGGTCAGCCAAGTCCGCGCTCCCGCGGCTGTGGAAGACATCCGGGTCCCTTCGCCGTCCGTGCGTCTCTGCCAGTCTTGAGAACCCGAACACATCATTCAATGCTTATCAGCACATCAAAAACCCATCATCAGTTTTGGGATCAGTCATGCGACACCCCTACCCGATCAGGGAAATCGCTCGCCTGGCCGGACTGAGCACGGCCACCGTCGACCGCGTCCTCAACGACCGCGGCAACGTGACGGAGAGCGCCATCAGGGAGGTGCACGAGGCCATCAAGGACCTGGACCGCCAGCAGAGCCAGGTCCGGCTCGGGGGCCGCACGTTCGTGATCGACATCGTGATGCAGAGCCCGGAGCGCTTCTCCACCGCGGTACGGGACGCACTCGAAGCCGACCCCCCCTCCCTGCGTCCCGCCCTCGTGCGCTCGCGCTTCCACTTCCGGGAGGCCTGCCCACCCGGGGAGCTGACCGGAACCCTGGACAAGATCGCGGGAGGTGTTCAGACAGCCGGGGTGTTCAGCAAGTATTCGCGCGAGGAGCGCACCTCGCCGCGCAGGGCGGCCAGGTCGACGTCAAGGACGTGTCCGTCCCACTTGCGGGGCTCGCCGTTGATGAGGACGGCGCTGATGTTGCGGGCGTCGGAGCCGAGCACGATCGTGCCGATCGGATCGTTGAGCGGCATGTTGTTGAGGTCCTCGGCCTGGATGACCAGCAGGTCGGCCTTCTTGCCCGGGGTGAGGGAGCCGGTGACGGCGGCCAGGCCGTTGGTGCGGGCGCCCTGGAGGGTGGCGAAGTCGAGGACGTCGTGGGTGGTGATGCGGGAGGGCTGCTCGTCGGTGCCGTAGGCCGCGTTGACGGCGCGCATCCGCTGGATGGCGTGCAGAGCCCGCATCTGCGTGAACATGTCGCTGGCCAGGGCGACTTCGACGTCGATGCTCAGTCCGGGGCGGATGCCGACGGACAGGGCCTCGTCGACCGCGGGGATCGCGGTCTCCAGGCCGATCTGCGCGTCGGAGGTGGGGGCGAGGGCCACGGTGGTGCCGGTATCCCCCATCACCTTCCAGGCCTCGGAGGTAAGTCCGGTGGAGTGGATGAGGGTGACGTCGGGGCTGAGGACGGCGTCCTCGGCCCAGCGCAGGACCGCCTCGGAGGAGGCTGCGCCGAATACGGCGTCCACGCTCACCCCGATACCCAACTCCTGTGCAAAACGGGCGAGTTCGGGGCCGTAGGCGAGCGCCGGCCCGGCGATCTCGGCGGTGGCCAGGGCCGCCAGTCGCAGTGTCAGCAACTGGTCGTCGCTGCTGAAGTACCGGTCCTTGACGCGGGTCAGGTCGCCGGGCCACTGCCGGTCCCACTCGCCGAAGTGCGGTCCCATGGAGGCGTGCACGCCGCGGATGCCGGTGTCGACGAGGGCCTCGACGGCGGCGTCGGAGTGCTCGCGGGTGCGGGAGTTGTGGGAGAAGTCGAGCATCGTCGTGATGCCGCTGTCGATCGCGGTCAGGGCGGCCAGCCTGGTGCCGATGTACATGTCCTCGGGCCGGTAGACCGTGGCGTAGCCGGCCAGGGTGGCCATGACGTACCCGCCGAGGTCGTCGACGTCCGGCATGATCCGGCGCAACTGGGCTTCCCAGGCGTGCCGGTGGGTGTCTACGAAGCCGGGGGTGAGGATGGTGCCGGTGGCGTCGACGACCACGGCTTCGCCCGCGTCGAGGTCCCCACCGCACGAGATCAGCGACGGTGCAGGTCCGGGGCGAGTGTTCGACGGCTGCGGCAGCTACGACGGCTGCCTGGCCACCAGGTTCGTCGTGCGGTGGAGCCGGAACCAGGCCGCCTTGTCCCTAGGTGTCGGGCACCCACGATCCGTCGCGCCGCGTACGGCGCAGGGGCAACGGGGCGGTCTCGGACGGGCCCGCGCCGCTGCCGCACCGAACGAAGGGCTCTGGCGCCCGCGAGGCTGGGTGCGCGGCCGGCTGCCACGCCGGGTGCGCGGCACCCAGGAACCTCTCACCTGGCGAGACGGCGGCCTGGTCGGCACCGGCCGCCGGGGCGATCGTAGAGCCATGACCAGCAACGACACGCCCCGCGACCCCCACCCGTACGTCGGGATGTGGGTGACCGCGGACGGCTTCATCCGCCAGGAGCCACAGGCTGTCCGCCGGCTCACCGGGCCGCCGCTCTCGTTTCAGTTCGCGTTGGGGCGGGCGAGGCCGTGGTCGTAGGCGAAGATCACGGCCTGGATGCGGTCGCGGGCGCCGATCTTGGCCAGGACACGGCCGACGTGGGTCTTGACGGTGGACTCGGAGAGGACGAACCGGGTGGCGATCTCACCGTTGCTCCAGCCCTTGCCGATGGCCACGAGGATCTCGCGCTCGCGGTCGGTGAGGGAGCGCAGTCCTGGGTCCTCCGCGGAGTCCGCGCGGTGAGCGGGGACATAGCGGCCGAACTCGTCCAGGAGGCGGCGGGTGAGGGCGGGCGCGATGACGGCGTCGCCGACGGCGACGGCGCGGATGCCGGCGAGGAGCTCTTCGGGGCGCGCGTCCTTCAGGAGGAAGCCGCTGGCACCGGCGCGGATGGCGGCGTGGACGTACTCGTCGAGGTCGAAGGTGGTGAGCACGAGGACGCGCGAGCGGCCACCGGCGGCGACGATGCGGCGGGTGGCCTCGATGCCGTCCATGCCGGGCATGCGGACGTCCATCAGGACGACGTCCGGGCGCAGTTCGGCGGCCTTGCGGACGGCCTCGGCGCCGTGGGCGGCCTCACCGACGACGTCGGTCTCGGGGACGGAGTCCAGGAGCAGGTGGAAGCCGTAGCGTTGCAGCGGCTGGTCGTCCACGATAAGCACGGTGGTCACCGGGCACCGCCTTGCGGCGTGAGGTCGAGGACTGCCTCGACGCTCCATCCGCCGCCGTCTGCCGGCCCCGCGCTGACGGTGCCGCCGTACAGAGCCGCTCTCTCCCGCATGCCCACCAGGCCATGTCCTTCCTCGTTCGGCGGTCCGGACGATGTGGCCGGGCCGGTGTCCTGGACCCGGACGGTCAGCCGGGTGTCCTTCTCGACGATCGCCAGATGCACCCGGGTGCCGGGGTCGGCGTGTTTCAGGGTGTTGGTGAGGGCTTCCTGGACGATGCGATACGCCGTCAGCTGCACGCCGCTGTCCAGGGCGTCCACGTCGCCGGAGGTCCGGTAGACGACCTCGAGACCGGCGGAGCGCACCTTGGCGCACAACGCCTCGATGTCCGCGATGCCGGGCTGGGGGCTCAGTTCGGGCCCGCCCGGGGAGCCGCCGCCCGTCGCCTCGCGCAGCACGCCGAGCACACGCCGTAGTTCACCGAGGGCCTGGCGGCCGGTGTCGCCGATGAGCTGGAGAGCCTCCTTGCCGCGTTCGGGAGCGAGGTCGGTGGCGTAGGCGCCGGCGTCGGCCAGCGTGATGATGACGGACAGGTTGTGGCCGACGATGTCGTGCATTTCGCGGGCGACGCGGGTGCGTTCGGTGGCCGTGGCCAGCCTGCTGCGCTGGTCGCGCTCGATCTCCAGCCGGGCGGCCCGGTCCCGCAGTCCGGCGAGCTGGGCCCGGCGGATCCGTACCATCAGGCCGAGTGCGAGGGCCGCGGTCGCCGTGCTCAGCAGGAAGAACAGCGCGTCCCACACGGACACGGCCGAGGACACCCGGACCGCGACCAGCGCCATGGCGCCCGCCATGGCCGCACAGGCCCACGGCAGCTGCCGCAGCCACCCGTGCAGGGCGAGGCTGTACAGGGCGATGAAGAGGGCGATGTCCGCGCGCAGCGCCGCGCCCAGGGACCACTGGAGGACGAACACCGCCGTGATGACGGCGAACGCCACGAGGGGTTTGCGTCGCCGCCACAGCAAGGGCAGAACCAGTCCGGCCTGGAAGGCCAGCATTCCGGCGACGGGCAGCTGCGTGAAGGCGAGGCGGAACCGGCGCGGGCCGTCGCCGTCGCCGTCGCCGTCGTTCATCCCGCCGTGGAACAGGTCGGGCAGGCAGAACATCAGGAAGACCAGGACGACGACCGCGGTGTCCAGCACCCATGGGTGTGTCCGGTCGGCCTGCCGCAGCCGCTGGCCGCCCTGGGAGAGTCGGGCGACCAGCGGTCCCATCCCGCTCAGGTCATCGGTGGTCACGGGCGTCACCTGTCCATGGTGCAGGTGTCAGGCGTCGGTGCGCGCGAGCCGGTACGCCGCGCCGCCCAGGGCCAGCGCCGTCCAGCAGAGGAAGACCAGCAGTCCGGCGCCGGGTGACAGCATCGTGGAGTCGTGGGTCAGGGCGAACATCGACTCGCCCGCGTCGGACGGCAGGTAGGGGCTGATGTCGTCCTGCCAGGAACTCGGCAGCAGGGAGATCAGTCCCGGGACCAGCATCAGGGCGGCCACCAGCACCGAGATCCCGCCGGCCACCGACCGCAGCAGCGCGCCCAGGGCGGTGCCGATCACCCCGACCAGGCCGAGGTAGAGGCCCGCGCCCAGCAGGCTGCGCAGGACGCCCGCGTGCGAGAGGCTCATGGCCGCGGGCGTGCCCGAGACGATTCCGCTCCCGATCAGGAAGGCGACGAACCCGCCCAGCGTCCCCACGGCCAGCGCGACCAGCCCGAAGACGGCCGCCTTGGACCACAGCACGGGGAGCCGGCGGGGGACCGCCGCGAGGGTCGACCGGATCATGCCGGTCGAGTACTCCCCCGCCGTGACCAGCACGCCGAGCACCCCCAGGGCGAGCTGGGCGAAGTTCGTACCGAAGAGGGACAGGCTCACGGCCGTCGCATCGGCGAAGTCCCGGTCCGGACGGTCGGAGCCGATCCCCGACCTGTAGTGGCTCGCGGAGATCAGGCCGAAGGCCACCAGGAACAGCAGGCCGAGGCCCAGCGTGATCCAGGTCGAGCGCAGGGACCACAGCTTGGCCCATTCGGAGGCGAGTACGCGCCGTCCGGTCACCCGGTAGGCGGGGCGGGTGGGAGTGGTCCGGGGTTCCTCGGCGGTTGCGGTGAGGGTGCTCACGCGGGCCTCCCGAGGGCGTCGATACCGGTCGTGGAGCCGTGGTACTCCACGGCGTCCCTGGTCAGGTCCATGAACGCTTCCTCCAGTGACACGGTCCGCGCGCTCAGTTCGAACAGCGCGATCCCGTGCTCGGCGGCCTTCAGCCCGACCTCGCGGGCGGTCAGTCCGGTCACCTGCAGCTCCTCGGAGCCGATCCGGCCGGTGACGTCGACGCCCGGGCCGGCCAGCACGTCCCGGAGTCGTGACGGGTCCTGTGTCACCACCTTCACCGTGTCGCCGCCCGCCTCGCGGATCAGGTCCGCCACGGTCGTGTCGGCCAGCAGCCGCCCGCGCCCGACGATGATCAGGTGGTCCGCCACCAGGGCCATCTCGCTCATAAGGTGCGAGGACACGAACACCGTCCGGCCCTCGTCGGCGAGCCCCTTGAGCAGGTTGCGGATCCAGAGCACACCCTCCGGGTCCAGCCCGTTGACCGGCTCGTCGAGCATCACCGTCTGCGGATCGCCCAGCAGTGCCGCCGCGATGCCCAGCCGCTGGCCCATCCCCAGGGAGAAGGCGCCGGCCCGCTTCTTCGCCACGCTGCCCAGTCCGGCGAGGCCGATGACCTCCTCGACCCGGCGGCCCGGAATGCCGTGTGTCAGCGCGAGGGCCCTGAGGTGGTTGTACGCCGAACGGCCCGGGTGGATCGACTTCGCCTCCAGGAGGGCGCCGACCTCCTGGAGCGGTGCCTGGTGGCGGGCGTAGTGGTGGCCGTTCACGGTGACGGAGCCGCTCGTCGGGGCGTCGAGGCCGACGATCATGCGCATGGTCGTGGACTTGCCCGCACCGTTGGGCCCCAGGAAACCGGTCACCGTTCCCGGTTTCACGACGAAGTCCAGCCCGTCGACGGCCGTCTTATCGCCGTACTTCTTGGTCAGCTGCCGTGCGTCGATCATTCGCGTTCTCCCTGTCGGGCTCCGGCGTCCGTCACTTCCGACGCCACACCCGCAACGCTAAGAGCCGAATCACCCCTGTCCGGTGGTACCGGGAGGCTGAACCGCTCCGGGCGGGTAGTACCGCGGTACTACCCGCCGACCTGCGGCGCCGGCGGGAGACGGTGCCGGCCGGGAGACAGGTTCTTCCCGGTACCTCATGGTTCTTCTCGGTGATCCGGTGCACCTGGAGCACGCCGGCGAGTACGGGGCCCACGGCCGCTCAGAACCTCTCCGGGTGGATCAGGGCGCGGACCGGGTCACGGGATCTCCTGCTCGGCCCAGATGATCTTTCCGTCGGCCGTGTACCTGGAACCCCACCGGTGGGCGAGCTGGGCCACCAGAAAGAGGCCGCGGCCCCCCTCGTCCATGATCCGGGCATGCCTCAGCCGTGGCGCCGTGCTGCTGGCGTCGGAGACCTCGCAGGTCAGGCGTGCGTCGAGGATCAGCCGTAGCCGTATGGGCGGTGTGGCGTAGCACACGGCGTTGGTGACCAGCTCGCTCACGATGAGCTCGGACGTCATGGCCAGATCGCCGAGCCCCCAGGCCTCCACCTGCCGGGTGGCCCGGGCCCGGACGTCGGCGACAGCGGCCGGGTCCGCCGGCACCTCCCAGGAGACGACGTGGTCTGCGCCGAGGGCGTGCGTGCGCGCCAGGAGCAGGGCGATGTCGTCGGGCTGGGGCACGGGCACGAGCTGTCGCACCGCCGAGGTGCACAGGGCCGCCAGATCGGCGTCGGCCCGGGCCAGCACCTCGCCGAGGCGGAACATGCCCTCTTCGATGTCCCGGTCGGCTCCCTCCACGAGTCCGTCGGTGTAGAGACCGATCAGGCTGTTCTCGGCGAGCTCGATCTCGGTCGATTCGAACGCCATCCCGCCGAGCCCCAGCGGAGGCCCGGCCGGGGGCTCCGGGAAGGACACCTGCCCGTCGGGGGTGACGACGACGGGCGGCGGGTGTCCCGCCCGGGCCATCGTGCACCGTCGGGTGACCGGGTCGTAGACGGCGTAGAGGCAGGTCGCCCCCAGGAAGGCGGTGGCGGCCTGGTGGGCGGCCGGGTCGTCGGTCCGTTCCACGCTCAGCCGGAGCACGAGGTCGTCGAGGTGGGCCAGCAGCTCGTCGGGGGGCATCTCCATGTCGGCGAGGGTCTGCACCGCGGTGCGCAGCCGGCCCATGGTCGCCGCGGCGGCGATGCCGTGCCCCACCACATCGCCGACCACGAGGCCCACCCGGGCCCCGGACAGGGGGATCACGTCGAACCAGTCGCCGCCCACCCCGTCGGTGGGGTCCGCCGGCAGGTAGGAGGAGGCCAGCTCCAGCGCCGTTCCGCCCGCCAGGGCGTGGGGCAGCAGGCTGCGCTGCAGGGTGACCGCCACCGTGTGTTCCCGGGCGTACCGGCGGGCGTTGTCGACGCACAGCGCCGCGCGCGCCACCAGCTCCCGGGCCAGCAGGACGTCGTCGGACCGGAACGAGACGGGGTTGAGGGACCGGACGAAGGTGGCGAGGCCCAGGGCGGTGTTGCGCGCCCGCATCGGCACGGAGATGAGGGAGTGCAGGCCGAACTCGCGGATGCTCACCGCCCGCTGGGGCTGTTCGGTGGTCCACAGTTCGTCGGAGGGATCGAGGACGGGGATGAGGATCGGCTCGCCGTCGATGAGCAGGTTGGCGTCGTGCGGCGGCGGCAGGAAGTCCACCCGGTCCCCGATGCGTGCCACGGCTTCCGGGCAGCCCTCGCGCACCGAGCACATCCCGGCGCGGCGCATCACCGGCCGCACGGGCGCCGGTCCCGCGTCGGTCAGCCACGCGCCGTGCCCTTCGGTGCTGAGCACCGGCTCCAGGAGGTCGACGATGACGAAGTCCGCGAATCCGGGAACGGCGAAGTCGGCGAGCTCCTGGGCCGTGACCATCACGTCCAGGGTCGTGCCGACGCGGGTGCCGGCCTCGTTGACCAGCGCCAGCAGCCGGCGGGCGTTCCACCGCTCGGTGACGTCCTGGACCATGTAGCAGACCCCGGTGACGGAGCCGTCGTCACCCACCAGGGGAAAGAACGACGTGGAGTAGGCGTGCCGGCGGTGCGGGTCGGCCCAGCTCCACCCCAGGTACTCGTAGTCGGTGATCGGGTCCCCGGTCTCCAGCACCTTGCTCATCAGCCCCTCGATGGCGACCGCCTGAAGGCCGGGGAGCAGGTCGCTCAGCCGGCGCCCCAGGCGCTGTTCGCGGGGCACACCACCGAACCGTTCCAGCGTGTCGTTCAGCCACACGTAGCGCAGCTGCAGATCCATCACGGCCATGCCGACCGGGGAACGGGTCAGGAACCCGTCGAGGACGGACTGGCCCACCGTCCACTGCTCGCCCTGACTGCGTGCCGAGAACAGGAAGCACTCGTCGTCGCCGATCCGGAAGGAGGCGGAGACCCGCAGGTCGACGTCGACGGGACGGCCGTCGCGGTGCCGTACGGAGATGACACCGCTCCACCCCATACCGGCCCGGCACCGCGCCGCGACACCGGCCACCCGTGCCGGGTCCCGGTCCATCGCCACCAACTCCGCAGCCGAACGGCCGACGACCTCCGCGGCCGGACGGCCGAGCAACGCTTCCGCACCTCGCGTCCAGCCGACCACGACGCCGTCCGCGGACACGATCGCCGCCGCGTCGGTGGACGCGTCCAGGAGATCGCGCGGTCCCGCGGGCGTCGGAGCGTCGAAAGCTTCTCGCGCAGAATCCATGGGTTCCGTCCTTTACACGAACCATGGTCCTGCTTGTCCGCCCGATGCGCACGGCGCCGTCGGGCCCCTGCGAGGCCTCCGTTTCCGCAGGCGCCGAACCAGAGGCAGCATGGAGGTACAGGAGGAGGCTCCGCGATGACAGCCGAACCCATCCGGTCGGGCGGGGACGCGTACGGCCCCGACACGTCCGCGCCCACCGGTCTGCTGGACGTGCTGAGCGTGTCCGCCATGGTCGTCGACATCGACGGACGCATCGTGTTCTGGACCCCGCAGGCGGAGGACCTCTTCGGCTACACCGCGCAGGAGGCCCTCGGCAAGTACGCGGCGCGGCTGCTGATCCACCCCGAGCACCTGCAGTCCGTGGTGAGGCTGTTCGCGGATGTGCTGGAGACCGGCCGGAGCTGGGCCGGCGCCTTCCCCGTCCGGCACAAGGACGGCAGCAGCCGGCTGATGGAGTTCCGCAACATGCGGCTTCAGGACGATCTCGGGGACGTCTACGCCCTGGGCATCGCCGCCGACCACAATCTGCTCCAGCGCGTCGAGACCGATCTGGCGCTGTGCGAAAGGCTGATCAACCAGTCGCCGATCGGTCTGGCCCTCCTGGACCCCGACCTGTGCTATCTCCTCGTCAACCCGGCGCTCGAACGCATCGACGGCATCCCCGCCGAGGACCATGTCGGCCGTCGGCTGCGGGACGCGATGCCCCTTCCCGACGTCGACACCATCGAGTCCGCCCTGCGGCAGGTGCTCACCACCGGCACGCCGCTGCTCGACCAGTACCACGTGGGCCGCCCGCCGACCGACCCCGACCACGAGCACGCCTGGTCCCTCTCGTTCTACCGCCTGGAGGACCCCGGCGGACGGGTGCTGGGCGCGGCCGCCTCGGTCGTGGACGTCACCGAACGGCACCGCGCCGCCGCGGAGGCCGACCGGGCCCGGCGGCGCCTCGCCCTCATCGCCGAGGCCTCCACCCGGGTCGGCACCACGCTGGAGGTGGACCGGACCGCCCACGAACTGGCCGAGATCTCCGTCCCCCAGCTCGCCGACGTGGTCGCCGTGGACATCCTGGACGCCGCCCTGGCCTGCCGCCGCTCGCGCCGGCCGGACAACGGCCCGGAGCTCTTCCGCGCGCTCGCGCTGAAGGCGGCCCATCCCACCGTGGCGCTGCGCGCCGCCGACGCGCCGGGCGATGTCGCGGCCTATGACGGTGACCGTCTGGTCACCCTGTGCGTGCACACCGGCCGGCCGGTCCTGGTGCGGCACGTCGGCGAGCAGGACATCCCCCGCATCGCCCGGGACGCCGAGGCCGGGGCGCTGCTGGCCCGGGCCGGGGTCCACTCGTACCTCGCCGTGCCGCTGATCGCCCACGGAGAGGTGCTCGGCGCCCTCGACCTCAAGCGCACCCGCAACCCGCTGCCGTTCGACGACGACGACGTCATCCTGGCCAGTGAGCTGGCCGGCCGTGCCGCCGTGGCCATCGACAACGCGCGCTGGTTCCAGAGCGTGCGCAACACCGCCCTCACTCTCCAGCGCAGCCTGCTGCCCGACCACGCGCCGCATCACACCGGTCTGGAACTGGCCTCCCGCTACCAGCCCGCCCAGGCGACCAGCGAGGTCGGCGGCGACTGGTACGACGTCATCCCGCTGACCGACGACAAGACCGCGCTGGTCGTCGGGGACGTCATGGGCAACGGCATCGACGCCGCCGCCACCATGGGCCGGCTGCGCACCGCGACCTGCGCCTACGCGGACCTCGACCTCGAGCCCGGCGACGTGCTGCGGCACCTGGACAAGATCACCTGCGACCTGGAGCACTACATCGTGACCTGCCTGTACGCGGTGTACGACCCCCGTACCCGGCAGTGCCGCATCGCCAACGCGGGCCATATGCCGCCCGCGCTGGCCGGCCCCGGCCATCCCCCCACCCTGCTGGAGCTGCCCACCGGAGCCCCGCTCGGCGTCGGCGGCGTCCCCTTCGAGGCCACCACGGCCGAACTCGCCCCCGGCGACCTGCTGGTCCTGTACACGGACGGCCTCGTGGAGACCCGCCTTCACTCCATCGACGACCGCCTGGCGGTCCTGCTCACCTTCCTGGACGAGCCCGGCCGTCCGCTCGAGGAGATCTGCGACCTGTTGCTGTACGGCCTGCGCCATCCCGACGACCACGACGACGTCGCTCTGCTCATCGCCCGGACCCTGTAGCGGGCGCGTCGGCCATGACCAGGCCCGCGATGTGGGAGGTGACCGTGTCGAGGATGTCGGTCCAGGCGGCAGCGTCGCCGAGCACGAGGTAGTTGAGGGTCAGGCCGTCGGTCATGGCGGCCAGATAGCGGGCCAGGACGGGGACGGGGACGCTCAGCCGGAGGTCCATGCCGCTGCGGAGCTGTTCGATGAGGTCGGTGTAGGCGTCGCCGTACATCTCGTACTGCCGCCGGGCCAGTTGCTCGAACCCCGGCTCGCGCAGGGCGTACTGGGTGAGTTCGTAGGTCAGCATGTGCTCGTCGGGATGGGCGCGGACGTGGTCCCAGTACGCCTGGAAGCCCGCCCGGACGGTCTCCTCGAGGGTGGCCCTGGGCCGTAGCGCGTCCTTCACGACGCTCACCGAGTGGTCGGTGAGCGTCGTGATGACGGACTCGACGAGGGCCTGCTTGGAGTCGAAGCAGTAGTGGAAGACGCTCAGGGACACCCCGGCCTCGGCGGCGATGGACCGGGTGGTCGTCTTGGGGACGCCGTCCCGGGCCATCGCTCTGATCGCCGCTTCCGTCAGCTGCCGGCGCCGCTGCGCCGACGGCATCCGTGCCATGTGTGTCCCCCCGTGCCGGCCCGCTAGGCGCTGTGGACGCCCACTTCGTACAGCGAGTATCCCCAATCCGTGCCCCGGTCCAGGCCGTGCACCCGGACGTAGCGGGCGGGGGTGCCGGTGAACCTGGCCGTGTCCAGGCCGCCGTCGCCGGAGGTGGTGGACCAGGCGGTCGTCCAGGCGGTGCCGTCGGTGGAGAGTTCCACACGGTACGACTTCCCGTACGCGCGCTCCCAGTCGAGGGTGACGCGGGAGACCAGGTTGGTGGAGCCCAGGTCGGCCTGCCACCACTGGTCGTCGCTCCAGTCACTGGCCCAGCGGCTGGCGTCGTCGCCGTCCACGGCCCGGCCGGGCTGGTAGCTGGTGAACGGGTTGGACTCGGAGGAACTGGCCGTCGCGGTACGGCCCTTGGCGAGGTTCACCGAGGCCTGGTGCTGCTCGGTCGAGCCCCAGGTGCCGAGGTAGGACTCGGCACCCCGGAAGAGGTCGTCCACCACGTCCTGGCCCGCGACGAGCCGGATGTCCTCGATCCAGTCGGGGATCAGGCCCACGTCGGCGCCGCCGTCGGTGTTGTAGTCGAAGGTGCGGGTGCCGACGGTCTGCCTGTCGATGACGGAGCCGCCGTCGACGCTCTTGAAGGGGTACGTGACCTTGTTCGCGGCGTCGGCTCCGCGCGGGGCGGGGTGGTCGCCGATGCCGTTGAAGTCGGTGCCGTAGCCGTAGCCGACGTCGTACTTGTCACGCAGCGCGTCGGTGCGCGCGGCTTCCGCGCCGAAGGCCTCGGAGCCGTGCATGTACTGGGCGACGAAGCCGCCGAGGGAGTAGACCCGCTCGGTCCAGTCGATGTCCATCCAGCTGTGCGAGGACAGCACGCCGGGGTAGTTCGCGGCCTCGAAGATGTCGAGCGCCTGTCCGGTGGCCTTGACGCTCATGTGGTCGATCTCGAGCATCATCTTGCGCTTCATCATGCCGCGCACCGCGTACTCGCCCAGGGCGGTGAGCCCGCGGGTGTTGCACTGGGCGTCCTCGTCGTACGAGGGGACCACCGTGCCCGCCGGCAGGTCCGCCTCCGCCTCGGAGGCGGCGGTGCCGATGGGGTTGTCGGCTTGCGGTCCGGTGCACTTCCCGGTCTGCCAGAAGGTGCCGGTGGACAGGAACTGGCCGACGTTGATGGCCGTGCCGAGGCCGCCCTCGTCGAAGCGGACGCCGCACAGCGCGTTGTCGAACTTGTGGCACAGGAACATGCTGCGCACGCCCAGCGCGTACAGCTCGTCCAGCCCCTTGTCCACGTCGGCCTGGCTGCACTGCGCGATGTCGAGGATCTGCTTGCAGCCGAACGGCTCGGAGGTCTCGACGCCCAGGACGACCGCCAGCTTGCCCTGCTTGACGACCTCACGCGCCTGTGCGCTGTCGAGGACGATCCGGAACCAGCCCTTGCCGGTGCCGCCGTACATCTTGTCGATGTAGGCCTGGAGGTCGTACGTCAGCTTCGCCTGGAGGCGGATCGACGTCATCTCGTCACAACTGCGGTCCTTGAACGGGTAGATGGAACAGATCATGCCGTTGGTGACGAGGTCGTTGACGAGCACCCGCTGTCCGCCGCGCCAGGCCCGCTCGACCCAGGCGTAGTAGTTCGCCTGATGGGTCATCGAGTCGTAGGCCGGCCAGTCCTTGAAGGTCGGCCAGCCGACCGGGTCGTGCTTGCCGTCACCGCCGTGGGTGATGTAGTCGAAGAGCGCGAGCGTGCCGTCGGGGTAGTGCTCGGGACAGTCCTTGAGCGCGTCGGCGACCCCGGCTTCGGAGAACACCTTGCCGCAGATGAGCCGCCCGCCGAAGGCCTCGTCGGAGAACAGGTGGTTGTGCGCGTCGACGAACCCGCGCACATCGCCCGCCGAGTCGGTGCCGGTGAACGGCTCGCCGGTCACATTGACCCGGGAGTCGGGGGTCGGCCTGGCCGTCGGTGTCCACCAGTCCGCACCGGCCGCCGAGCTCGGCGTGGGGCCGAGGACCGTGGCGAGCACGAGGAGGAGCAGTGAGACGACGGTGACATCTCGGCGTCTGCGGTACGGGCGTCCGGTCATGGTCACAGCCCACGTCCCTCGGTCGGCGGGAAGGCGCGGTCGACGAGGGCTTTTCGACTGCCCATGAGATTGTCATGACCGACGCAAGATAGTGCGACGAGGATCGCGACAGATCCCCTACCGAGTCAAGAGTCCGGGACGCTTGACCTGATACGCGGGGTCCGCGACGGCCCGGCGAGCGGCGCAAACTTCCCCCGCCCGCCTTTCAGTTGCGTCGGAAGCACCGCGGGAGCACTTCCCCGGTGGTGCGCCTACACGTTCAGGTGATGATCCACAGGAGCGCGCCTCCGTACCCGCGTCCTGCCCCTATCCAGGACACATGGACAATTCTTCCGCTTCTGTCGACCCCGTTCGGCTCTCCCGCCGACGGTTCACGGCGGCCACCGCGGCGACCGCGGCGACCGCCGCCGCACTCACGGTCGCCGCACCGGCCGCGGCCCTCCCCCAGCAGCCCGTCTGTCCGCCGAAGTCGACCGCGGACCGGGCCACTTGCCTCATCGTCGCAAGAGCGCTCCTGGTGGTGGACGAGCACGACCGGCCGCTCGTGCCCCGGTACGAGAAGGTCCTCACCGGCGGACTGCCCCGCGCCAGGACCGGGACCGGGAAGAAGGTCCTCGTGATCGGCGCCGGGCCCGCCGGGCTGGTGGCCGCCTGGCTGCTGAAGCGGGCCGGGCACCACGTCACGCTCGTGGAGGCCAACGGCAACCGGGTCGGCGGCCGCATCAAGACGTTCCGTACCGGCGGACACGAGCACGCGGCGCAGGCCTTCGCCGACGCGAAGCAGTACGCGGAGGCGGGCGCCATGCGGATCCCCGGCAGCCATCCGCTGGTGATGAACCTGATCCGTCAACTGGGCATCGAGAAACGCCGGTTCCACCTCGTGGACGTCGACGCGGACGGCAAGCCCGTCAACAACGCCTGGCTGCACGTCAACGGCGTGCGGGTGCGCCGCTCCGCGTACGCCAAGTCGCCGCGCAAGGTCAACCGGTCCTTCGGGGTGCCCCGGAAGTACTGGGACACCCCGTCCGCGACCATCCTGCGGGAGGCCCTGGACCCGGTGCGCGACGAGTTCAGCACCCGGGGCGCCGACGGCAAACGGGTGGACAAGCCGCTGCCGGAGCGGGTGCAGGGCTGGGCGCGGGTGGTGCAGCGGTTCGGGGACTGGTCGATGTACCGGTTCCTGACCGAGGAGGCGGGCCTGGACGAGCGGACCGTCGACCTGGTCGGCACGCTGGAGAACCTCACCTCCCGGCTGCCGCTGTCCTTCATCCACAGCTTCATCAGCGCCTCGCTCATCAGCCCGGACACCGAGTTCTGGGAGCTGGTCGGCGGTACGGCGACGCTCCCGGACGCCCTGCTGAAGGAGGTCTCCGACGTCATCCGGCTCGACCGGCGCGCGACGCACATCGAGTACTGGGCGCCGGACCGGCAGGGCAACGACAACACCTCGCACGTACGGGCCGACGGGCCGCACGTGTGGATCGACACCGTCTCCGAGGGGCGCGACGGCAAGGTGACGCGCGAGCAGTTCACCGCCGACCTCGCGATCGTCACGGTGCCGTTCTCGGGGCTGCGCCAGGTGCAGATCAGCCCGCTGATGTCGTACAAGAAGCGGCGCTCCGTCGCGGAGCTGCACTACGACAGCGCGACCAAGGTACTGCTGGAGTTCAGCCGCCGTTGGTGGGAGTTCGACGAGGCGGACTGGAAGCGGGAACTCGACGCCGTGCGGCCGGGGCTGTACGAGGACTACCGGTCGGGCAGGGCACCGGCCGACGGGAGTCTGCTCGGCGGGCATCCGTCCGTGCCGCCCGGGCACATCAGCGCGGGGCAGCGCGTGCACTACGCCGCCCACCGGTGGGCCGGCCGTGACCAGCCCGAGGCGGCGCACATCGTCGGCGGGGGCTCGGTCTCCGACAACTCCAACCGGTTCATGATCAACCCGTCCCACCCGGTCGCCGGCAGCGCGGGCGGTGTCGTCCTCGCCTCCTACAGCTGGGCCGACGACGCCTCCCGCTGGGACTCCCTGGACGACGACGCGCGCTATCCGCACGCCCTGCGCGGGCTCCAGCAGGTCTACGGCCAGCGCGTCGAGGTCTTCTACACGGGGGCGGGCCGCACCCAGAGCTGGCTGCGCGACCCGTACGCCTACGGGGAGGCGTCCGTTCTGCTCCCCGGTCAGCACACGGAGTTGCTGAGCGCCATCCGCTCCGCCGAGGGACCGCTGCTCTTCGCGGGCGACCACACCTCGGTCAAGCCGTCGTGGATCGAGGGCGCGCTGGAGTCGGGGGTCCGGGCCGCCCTGGAGGCACACGGGGCGTAAGGACACCGCGGAAGGAAGTTTTGAACGCGTTCAAAACAGTAGTAGGGTCCTCTTCGGACAAGAAGGGGGCCCTCCTCATGAAGATCGTGCTACCCGGCGGGACCGGGCAGGTGGGAACCGTGCTGCGCCGCGCGCTGACCGCGGCCGGACACGAGGTCGCGGTGCTGAGCAGACGGCCCGCGGGCCCCGGCGAGATCCTGTGGGACGGGCGCGGCCTCGGGCCCTGGGCCGAGGTGATCGACGGCAGCGACGTCGTGGTCAACCTGGCCGGCCGCAGCGTCAGCTGCCGCTACACACCGGACAACCTCCGGGCGATGATGGACTCACGGGTGGACTCGGCCCGGGTCGTCGGCCAGGCGATCACCGCCGCCGCGCGACCCCCGCGGGTATGGCTCCAGATGAGCACCGCCACCGTCTACGCCCACCGGTTCGACGCCCCCAACGACGAGGCCACCGGCATGATCGGCGGAGCCGAACCCGGCGTCCCGGACTACTGGGGCTACAGCGTGGACATCGCGACCGCCTGGGAGCGGGAGCAGGAGACGGCCGACACCCCGCACACCCGCAAGGTGGCGCTGCGGACCGCGATGGTGATGAGCCCGGACCGGGGCGGGGTGTTCGACGTCCTGTCGCGGCTCGCCCGGCTCGGCCTCGGCGGCCCGGTCGCGGGCGGCCGTCAGTACGTGTCCTGGATCCACGACGAGGACTTCGTCCGCGCGGTCGAGTTCCTCGTCGGACGGGACGACCTCGACGGTCCGGTGAACCTGGCCGCCCCGGCCCCGCTCCCCCACCGCGCCTTCATGCGCGCGCTGCGCGGCGCGTGGCGGGTCCCGGTGGGCCTGCCCGCGACGAAGTGGATGGCGGAACTCGGCGCCTTCGCCCTGCGCTCGGACACCGAGCTGCTGTTCAAGAGCCGGCGGGTCGTCCCCGGCCGGCTGCTCGACGCGGGCTTCGCCTTCGGCCACCCGGACTGGCCGGAGGCCGCCGCCGACCTCGCACGACGGGTTCGAGGCCGCTGACGGGCCGCGCGGACGCGCACAGGGGTCACGTCCGCGCGGCTGTTCTCGGCGGGCGTCAGCTCGTCGCGCGGACCGCTTCGAGGATCAGGTCCGCGACCGCCTTCGGCTGCGACACCGCGACGGCGTGCGAGGCGCCGTCGAGCTCGACGATCGTCGCCCCGGCCCGCTTGGCGCCGAAGCGCTCGACCTCGGGGTTGATGGCCTCGTCCGCACCGGCGATCAGCGCCCAGGACGGCTTGGTCTGCCAGGCGGCCGCGGCGGCGGTCTCCTCGAACGCGGCGGCGGCCAGCGGGCGCTGGGACGCCGCCAGGATCTTGGTGACGCCCCCGGGCAGGTCGGCGGCGAACACCGACGGGAAGGCGTCCTCGGCGATGGTGACCTCGACGGCCGGGTCGCCGCCCGGAACCGGGTACGTCCACTGCTTGAGGTTGCTGACCAGCGTGGAGAGCGGGAAGCGGCCCTGGAGCTCGCCGAGGCTCTCGCCCTCCGCCAGGGCGTAGGCGGCGACGTAGACGAGGCCGACGACGTTCTCCGTGGTGCCGGCCACCGTGATGAGGGCGCCGCCGTAGGAGTGACCGACGAGGATCACGGGCCCGTCGATCTGAGCGGCGAAGGAGGCGACGTACGCGGCGTCGGAGGCGAGGCCGCGCAGCGGGTTCGGCGGGGCGACCACGGGAACGCCTTGGCCCTGGAGTTCGGCGATGACGCCGGACCAGCTGGCGGCGTCCGCGAACGCTCCGTGGACCAGGACGACGGTGGGGGTAGTCATTGCGGTATGTCTCCTGAAGGTCAGACGTGCAGAGCGTCGCGCAGGGTGCCGACGGCGAGCGTGATGGCGGCTTCGGCGGCGTAGGTCGGGCGCAGCGCGTTCAGCATCACGAAGTCGTGGATGACGCCCTGGAAACGCACTGCGGTGACCGGGACACCGGCCGCGCGCAGCTTGTTCGCGTACGCCTCGCCCTCGTCGCGCAGCACGTCGGCCTCGCCGGTGATGACCAGGGCCGGGGGCAGGTCCTTGAGCTGCTCGGTGGTGGCGCGCAGCGGGGACGCGGTGATCTGGGCGCGCTCGGCCTCGTCGGTCGTGTACTGGTCCCAGAACCACTGCATGCCGTCGCGGCGCAGGAAGTAGCCCTCGGCGAACTGGTGGTAGGAACCGGTGTCGAAGCTCGCGTCGGTGACCGGGTAGAAGAGCACCTGCTGGACCAGCGGGACGCCGCCGCGCTCCTTGGCCATCAGGGTGAGGGCGGCGGTCATGTTGCCGCCGACGGAGTCACCGGCGACGGCGATGCGCGTGGCGTCGAGGCCCTTGGACGCGCCCTCCTCGACGATCCACCGGGCGACCGCGAAGTTCTGCTCGATGGCGACCGGGTAGCGAGCCTCGGGCGAGAGGTCGTACTCGGGGAAGACGACCGCGGCCTCGGCGCCGACGGCGAGTTCGCGCACCAGCCGGTCGTGGGTGTGGGCGTTGCCGAACACCCAGCCCGCGCCGTGGATGTAGAGGATCACCGGCAGGGTGCCCTCGGCGCCGGCCGGCTTGACGATCCGGGCGCGGACACTCCCCGTGGGACCGCCGGAGACGGTGATCCACTCCTCGTCGACCGCGGGCTTGTGGATCTCACCCGACTGGACCTCGTCGACGGCCTTGCGCCCCTCAGCCGGCGGCAGGTCGAAGAGGTACGGCGGGTTGGCGGTCGCCTCGGCGAACGCCGCAGCCTCGGGTTCGAGCACCGGCGTGACCGGCTCGACGACGTCGGACATGGCATCTCCTGCTGTATTCGATGTGCGTTGTCTTGCCCCGTCACGCTAAATCCGCCGAGCGGGCGGAATTTGTCCACCCGCGCACCGACGCTGTGCTCACAGTGCACAGAAGCCGGTTGAGTGGTGGGCACGGAATTCCTCCGGCCACGAAGAGAGATTCGAGAATACGGTTCTGCTCCTCATGGTGAACAGGCCGGGATTCCGCCCGCATTCAGCGCTGACCGCTCCGCGCGGCACGCCCCGCGGTGTCCCGCCATTCGCGCGGGGACATGCCGTAGGCCGACCGGAAGACCCGGCTGAAGTGCGTGGCGCTCAGGAAACCCCACCGGGCGGCCACGGCCGCGATGGTCCGGCCGCCGCGGCCGTACCGCATCAGGTCGCGTCGGCACTCCTCCAGACGGCGGCGCAGAATCCACCGGCCCACGGTGGTGCCCTCGTCCTTGAACAGCTTGTGCAGATAGCGCACGGAGATGTGGTGGGCACGCGCGATGACCTCCGGAGACAGGTTCGGGTCCGTCAGCTGCAGTTCGACGTACTCCAGGACACGCCCCAGCACCGGGGAGCGCGCACCGGAGGTGCCCGGTGCCCCGGGGGTATCGCGTGCCCCGGACGTATCGACTGTCCCGGGCGTATCGCGTGTTCCGGGTACCGCTGTGCCCAACTGCTCGGCGGCGAGGGTCGCCAGCAGGTTCACCGCGTTCCAGGCGAGCATCTCGCCGACCGGCGGGCGCGCCTCGGCCGTGGCGCGGGCCAGGTCGGACAGCAGCGGCGACAGCAGGGTGCCGAGCCGGGAGGCGCGGGCGACCGGCCTGCGCGCGATCCGCCGCACGTCGGAGTCCACCAGGCCGAGCAGGTCGGCCGGGACGAGGAACGTCGTCGCCCTGAACGGCTCGCGGAAGTCGAGCGCCGGCGCGCGGTGGACGTCGTAGAAGCAGACGTCCCCGGGCGCCAGACGCAGGCCGAGGCCATCGAGCGGCTCCTGGGCGGCAGGGGCGGGGGCAGGGACGGCGGTGTCGGGCCGAGCGGCGCTCCGCAGGCCGACGAAGAGGTACTCGCCGCCGTCACGGGCGAGCAGCCGGTACGCGGGGTGCGGCGCCGCCTCGCCCGGCAGCCTGGCCGGCGTCTCCTCGCCGGTCGTGATCTCGACGCCCAGGCGGGTCCGGCACACGGGCGGGTCGAGAACACGGGAGCTGTCACAGGTACTGCTGCTGGTAGTGGGCATCTTCCGCCGTAGCCTCCGAGGACCGTCCATCACGTCGTCCGGACCGTAATTCGGCGGATGTGCAAAAAGAGTGACAACGAAGTGACAGCGCCTTCATGGGCCGTGCGGGCGGTCCTCCGCCGCGGCGCGTTCCGTGGCGAAGACCCGCAGCAGGTCGTGGAGGGTGTAGTGACCCGGCGCGGGTTCGGCGAGCAGGTGGGCGTCGGCGAGCACGCCGAGCAGCATCCTCGCCCGGCGTACCGGCAGCCCGGCGAGGACGGCGGCCCCGGCCGCGGTGATGTCGGGTCCTTCGTGCCGGGGCAGGAGCCGGAGCAGTCGTGCGCCGTCCGGCGTCAGGAGCCGGTAGGACCCCAGGAAGGCCTCGCGGATGGCGACGAGGGCGTCGAGACTGCCGTGCGCCTCGCGCAGTCCTGCGGCCACCGCGGCGAGCGGGAAGTCCCGTCGGATGACGGCACGCGCGGCGACGGTGGCCAGCGCCAGGGGCAACCGGCCGCACCGGGCGACGATCTCGTCGGCGGCCCGGGGTTCGGCGGCCGCCCGCTCGGCACCGATCCGCCCGGCCAGCAACGCGTACGCGTCCTCGGCGGACGGCGGCGCGAGGCGGAGCGGCCGTGCTCCCGAGGCGACCAGTCCGGGCAGGGTGTGACGGCTGGTGACCAGTGCCAGACAGCCCGGCCCGGTGGGCAGCAGCGGGCTCAGCTGTCCGGTACCGGCGGCGTCGTCGAGGACCACGAGGACGCGCCGACGTGCGAGAAGGGTGCGGTACATGCCGGTCAGGGCATCCACCCCGTCCGGCATGCGGGGCGCGGGCACGCCGAGCGCCGCGAGCATCCCGCGCAGCGCGTCGGCCGGCTCCACACTGGGCCGGACCGGATCGGAGCCACGCAGCGCGACGTACAACTGCCCGTCCGGGAAGCGGTCGGTGGCCCGGTGCGCCCAGTGCAGCGCGAGGGTGCTCTTGCCTATCCCGGCCATCCCGCCCACCAGCACGACCCCCGCCGCCGAGCCGGCCGCCCTCTCCAGCCCGTCCAGCTCGACGGCCCGCCCCACAAAGGAGGGAAGAGCCGGCGGCAGCTGAGCGGGCCGCACAGACCCCACGACACCCCGGCCGGCGGGGGCGTCGGCCGGGCGGCCGAGCCCGCCCGCCTCGCCGGGAGCGGCAGGCCCGGGGGCAGCAACAGCCCCGTGGTCGGCGGCACTGGGGCTGACGAACCCCGGATCGACCGACCGCAGGACGGTGAGGCCCTGGACGGCGGAGCCCCGCACGAACGAGCCCTGCACGGCGGAGCCCCGCACGAAGGAGCCCTGCGCGAAGGAGCCCCGCACGGCGGAGCCCTGCACGGTGAGGCTGGGGTCGGCGACAGCCTCGGAAGCGCCCGCCTCGGCTGCGGCGAACCCCGGACCCACAGCCCCCGAACCGGGCGGCCGGGAAGCGGCGCCCCTCGAACCGGTCGACCCGCAGGCGGCGCTTCCCACAGCGGCGGCACTTCCGCCGAACGCCTCCGGGCCGGGAACCCCGATGTCGGCGGGTCCCGGGGCGGAGGGCTCGGTCGGGGCCGGGGTGGTGGCGGCCGGGGTGGTGGTGGCCCGGGTCACGGCGGCCCGGGTCGTGGCGGCCCGGGTCGTGGCGGCCGGGGTCGTGGCGGCCGGGGTCACGACGGCCCGGGTCACGGCGGCCCGAGCCGTGGCGGCCGGGGTCGTGGCGGCCGGGGTCACGGCGGCCGGGGTCACGGCGGCCGGGGCGGTGGCGGCGGCCCGGGTCGTGGCGGCCGGGGTCGTGGCGGCCCGGGTCACGGCGGCCCGGGTCACGGCGGCCGAGGTCGTGGCGGCCCGGGTCATGGCGGCCGGGGTCGTGGCGGCCCGGGTCACGGCGGCCCGGGTCACGGCGGCCCGGGTCACGGCGGCCGGGATCGTGGCGGCCCGGGTCACGGCGGCCGGGGTCGTGGCGGCCCGGGTCACGGCGGCCGGGGTGGTGGTGGTCCTCGTGGTCTCGCTCGGTCGGGCGAGGTGTACGACCGGCCCGCTCTTCAGCCGGTGTCCGACGTCCTGGCGCAGTACGCGCGTGTGGGCCGCCGCCAGTTCGGTTCCAGGGGTGAGGCCCAGTTCGCGGGTGAGGCGTCGGCGGACGTCCTCGTACGCCCCCAGCGCCTCCGCCTGGAGTCCGCAGGCGGCCAGGACCAGCATCAGCCTGGCGTGCAGCGGCTCGTCGAAAGGGTCGTGCGCGGTGGCCCGGCGCAGGGCGGGCAGCGCCTGCTCGGCGTGGCCGCACAGCAGCGCCGCGTCGGCCGCCAGCCGGGCCGTCTCGAGGAGTTCCCGTTGCACGGCCGTGAACTGGACGTGCTCGCGCGCGGACGCCGGGATCCCCATCGCCACCGGCCCACGCCACTCCCCCAGCGCCAGGACGAACTGCCGGGCCGCCGTCTCGGGCCGTCCGGTGGCCGCCGCCCGCTTGCCCTGCCGGGTCAGCTCACGGAAACGCAGCAGGTCGACCTCGTCGGTCGCCGCCTCCAGGAGGTAGCCGCCGGTCCGGCGCAGCAGACGCCGGCCCGGAGCGCGGGGCGGCAACCCCGGTTCGAGCAGCCGCCGCAACGCGCCGGCGTAGCGCCGCACCACGTTCAGCGCGCTGGCGGGCGGCCGCTCGGCCCACAGCACGTCGACGGCCTCGCTCGTCGGCACGGGCCGGCCCGCGTGCGTCAGGAGCAGAGCGAGCAGGGCGCGTTGCTGGGGGAAACCGGGATCGAGCTCCCCTGCCTCCCGTTCCTCCCCTTCCTCCCGCCACACCCGTACCGGCCCCAGCACTTCGAAGCGCATCACTTCGCCCAAGGGTGCCGTCCGGCGGCGTGTTCGAGCCGGAGCCGGATGTCAGACGGCACCGGCGTGACCGTCCTGTGCGTTCAGCAGTGCCTCGACCCGCTCGGCGTCGGGGTGGTTCAGGCCCCTGAGGAGGACGAGAGCCTCCTCCCAGGCGGTACGGGCGCCCTCGTGGTCGCCGGTGGCCAGGTGGGTGTCGCCGACCCTGACGAGGATGTCGGCCTCGACGTAGGGCACGCCCAGGTCGCGCAGCAGGGCGAGGGCGTTGCGGTAGCCGAGGAGCGCGTGCGGGTGGCGGCCGAGGTGGTGGTGGGCGTAGGCGATGCTGTCCCAGGTGGCGGCCTGGCCGTAGCGGTCGCCGAGTTGCTGGAGCATGGTGAGCGCCTCGAAGCAGTGCGTCAGGGCCTGCCGGTGGTCCCCAAGCAGAGCGTGGTACCAGCCGACCGAGTTCAGCACGCTGGCCTGCGCGGCACGGTCGCCGAGCGTACGGAACAGGCCGAGGGCGAACTGGTTGTGCCGCAGGGCGCCGGGCAGGTCGCCCTGCTGGTCGCACTCCCAGCCGAGACTGCGGTGGGTGTGGGCGCGGCCCGTGTCGTCGCCCAGCCCGGTGAAGAGCTCCAGGGCCCGCTCCAGTCGGGGAACGGACCGGGCGTGCAGACCGAGCCGGCCCTCCACGCGGGCCAGTCCGCGCAGGCCGCGGGCCTCCAGCGCGGGGTCGGCGAGCCGGCGGGCGGCGTCGAGCGCGGTGCGCTGCACGGCGAGCCCGTCGTGCCAGTGACCGCGCCGGTCGAAGAAGGGCTCCAGGGACCAGGCCAGTTGGCAGGCGATACGTTCCTGCGCGGGCTGCCCCGACACGGCGGCCGTCTCGACGACGGCGAGCAGCACCGCGTGTTCGGCGGTGAGCCAGGCCAGGGCGCGGTCGTCGTCGGCGAGGGGTTCGGGGTGGACGCCCTCGGGCGCGGGCGGTGGGGGCAGCGGGTCGGCGTTGGGGGCCAGCAGCCGGTCGGCGGCGTGGGCGGTGTGCAGGTAGTGGTGGTTCAGCCGGTTCAGAGCCGCCCGGCGGTCGGCCTCGGTGTCGCACTCCTGGACGAGTTCGCCGGCGTGGGCGCGGAGAAGGTCATGGAAGGCGTAGCGGCCGGGGCTGTGTTCGGTGACGAGATGCAGACCGGTCAGCTCGCCCAGCGGCGGCCGGGCCCGGCGTACGGGCAGGCCCGCCAGAGCGGCCGCGGCCGGCAGGGAGAGGTCGGGGCCGGGGTGCAGCGCGAGCAACCGGAACAGTCGGGCGGCCTCGGCCGAGACCGCGCGCGAGGACCAGGAGAAGACCGTGCCGACGTCCACGGAGGCGTCGGAGCGGGCGAAGGCGTCGAGGCTGCCGTGGGCCTCGCGCAGTTCGGCGGCGACGGCGGTGAGCGGAAAGTGGGGGTGACCGGCGGCGCGGGCGGCGACGCAGGCGAGGGCGAGGGGCAGTCCGGCGCACAGCTCGCTGATCTCGTCGGCCGCCCGCGGCTCGGCCGCGACCCGCTCCGCGCCCAGTCGGCGGACCAGGAAGGCCCGCGCCCGGACGGCGTCGAACGGGCGCAGGACCAGGGAGTGGGCGCCGTGGGCTGCGACGAGCCCCGGCAGTTCGTCGCGACTGGTGACGATGGTGAGGCAGCCGGGCGAGCCGGGCAGCAGCGGCCGCACCTGCTCGGTGTCACGCGCGTTGTCCAGCACGACCAGGACCCGACGCCCGTCGAGCACACTGCGGTAGAGGGCGGCCTGGGCGTCCACCCCGTGCGGGACGCGTTCCGGCGGCACCCCGAGCGCGGCGAGGAATCCCCGGACGGCCTCCCCCGGGTCCAGGACGGCGCCGGACGGATCGAAGCCGCGCAGGTTGACGTAGAGCTGTCCGTCGGGGAACCGGTCGGCGATCCGGTGGGCCCAGTGCACCGCGAGCGTGGTCTTGCCGACGCCCGCCATACCGCCGATGGCACTGATCACCACGGCCCCGGGCCGCGACCCGTCCGCACCGGACAGCGCGAACGCCTCGTCGAGCTCGACGTCTCGGCCGGTGAACGCCGTTATGTCGTGCGGAAGTTGGGCGGGCACTGGAAGGGGGGACGGAGGAGCCGGCGCAGGTGCGGCGGAACCGTCCGGCCACGGCCCCTCGGACACGCCGCTCGACGCACCGGACGACCCGGCCTCCGCCCCCCGCACCCCGTGCAGCACAGCGTCGCGCGCGCCGCGCAGTTCCGCTCCGGGGTCGATCCCGAGTTCCTCGGCCAGCCGCGCCCGTACGGCCTCGTAGGCGGCCAGCGCCTCCGAGCGGTGTCCGGCCGCCGCCAGCGCGAGGAGCAGTCCCGCCTGGAGGGGTTCGTCCAACGGGTGCCGCGCCGCGGCCTGTCGCAGCTCGGGCAGGACCGCGTCCGGCCTCCCGGCGCGCAGCGCGGCGTCCGCCGCCTGCCGCACGGCGGCCGGCCGCTCACGCTCCACGGCGTCGAAGGCCGGATGCGCACGGGCCTGTGCGGGAAGGCCGACGGCGAGCGGCCCGCGCCACAGCGACAGCGCCTCGGTGAGGAGTTCGAGCGCCTGCGCGGGTGACCGGTCCGCGATCCGGCGCCCCTCCTCGCGCAGCGCGCGAAACCTCAGCAGGTCCGAGGAGTCACCGTCGGTCACCAGCCGGTATCCACCGGCGTCCCGCACCAGCCAGCGCCCCTCCGCACGGGCGGCGAGGCCGGGCTCCAGCAGCCGGCGCAGCGAACCCACATGGCGCCGGACGACATTGACCGCGCTGCGCGGCGGATCCGCTCCCCACAGGACGTCGACGATCTCGCCCACGGCGACCGGCCGCCCCGCTCCGACCAGCAGCAGGGCCAGGAAGGCACGTTCCTGCGGTCCTCCGAGCTCCAGTTCCGCGTCCCCCCGAAACACCCGGACGGCCCCCAGGACCGCGAACCGCACCGGCTCCAGCGGCACGCCATCCCCTCCCTCCGGTCTTCCTCCCCCGGCTTCGACTGTACGACAGCAGGGAGGTTACCCAGCGTTACGCCTGGCGCGTTCCGGCTGTCCAGAGACGGCGGTCACCGGGGAAACCTAGTTGAGTTAGGTCACAACCTAGGAATACTAGGAACCTGGTCGAGGGCACGAGGGCCCTCACCGTACGGACCACCGACTGGAGCAAGCCATGAACCCGTCCCGGACCGGCACCCTGGCAGTGCCCGGCGCCACCCTGCACTACGAGACACTCGGCAGCGGACCGGTCCTGCTGCTCATCCCCGGCGGCGCCGGGGACGCCGGACTGTACGCGGGCATGGCACCGGAGCTGGCCTCCCGTCACACGGTCGTCTCGTACGACCCGCGGGGTCTGTCCCGCAGCCCGCTCGACGGCCCGGCGGACGCTCCCCGCGCCGACGAACGGGTGTCGGTCTGGAGCGACGACGCCCACCGACTGCTGGAGTTGCTCTCCCCCGACGAGGAGGCGGTCGTGTTCGGTTGCAGTTCCGGCGCCGTCGTCGCGGTGGATCTGCTCGCCCGGCACCCGGATCGGCTGCGCCGGGTGGTCGCGCACGAACCACCGCTGCTGGGGCTTCTGGAGGATCCCGCCCCGCATCGAGCGCTGTTCGCCGAGGTACGCGAGATCTTCCACGCCGAGGGCGCCGACGCCGCCATGACCCGGTTCAGTGAGGGACTGGCGGAGGGATCAGGCCGGCAGGCGCCCGCGCAGCCGACGGAACTGCCGCCCGAGATCCGGGAGATGGCCGTCCGGATGCACGTCAACCTGCCCGTCTTCCTGGGCCGCGTCCTCTGTCCGTTCTCCTCGGCCGTGCCCGACCTCGCCGCGCTCCGGCCCGTGGCCCACAAGCTGGTGCCGGCCGCCGGGCGCGACTCCCGGCGCCAACTCCCGTTGTACGGACCGGCCTTGCGCCTCGCGGAGCTGCTGGGATCCACACTCGTCGAGTTCCCGGGCGGCCACCTCGGCGCCGTCGAGTCCCCGAAGGAGTTCGCCGACCGGCTGCTGACCGTCCTGGACCGACCGGCCCGGTGACGGCGCGCCGGCCCGCACCGGGCCGGCGGACAGACACTCGGGGTGGGCGGGGGGCGGGCCCCCGCGCCCCCGCCCACGAACCACGAAAACCAAAAAAAAAAGACCAAGAACGACGGGGAAAAGAAAACCGATATGGCGCCGTAGGAAAAGT
>NZ_JBHWUW010000006.1:0-20155 GCF_042737245.1 Streptomyces sp. NPDC060002 | reverse complement strand
TGCCCCCCTTCTGGCCCCCCGGGCCCCGTGGCGGCCGCGCCGCCCCCCCCGGGCCGGCCTAACCTACCGTGGGGGCCGGGGCCACCCCCCCCCCCCACCCCGAGAACCGTGCAGTGACCGCCTGTCAGCAGGTGCGGCCGGTGTAGTGGGCGCCCTGGATCTTCGCGGCGGAGCCCAGCCACGACGTGCCGGGACCGACGCACCGCTCGTGGTCGGCCGCCCAGGCCACGTCGACCTTGATGACCACGCGTGAGCCGTACGACGTGCAGTGGTTGCAGAAAGCGTCGGAACCGGTCTCGTAGAAGCCGCACGGGTCCGCGGCCGCGGGGCCCGCGGTGGCGGCCGCCGGCGCATCCAGAGAGGTGAGGACGAGAGCGACGGAACCGACGGTGCTGAGCACCGTACGACGAGCACGCACGGCGGAACTCCGTGCCGAAATGAGGGTCGGTAGCGGGAAAAGCCCAGGTCCGTCAGGGACCGAAGGCCTGCACCAGGATCGTGTGAGCCCCTCGGAGATGATCGGACGACGGGCCCCGCTCACCCCGCGAATCGTTTCGCCGCTACTCCGTCGGAGTGATCGTCCCGGAAAGGCGACTAAGCGGGGCGGGGTCCCCGGGATGGCGGCCCGTTTCACCCGGGTGAGCGCCTTGAGTGGTGGAGCCGGGCTCGCTGACTGACGGTGGATCACGTCGGGCCGGGTCGTGTCAGCTGACGAAGTGTCGGCTGCCCGGTCGTGACGGAAGGACCATCAGATGCGTTCAGCTCGCATGATCCTGGCCACCGCGGCGGCCTCGGCCGCCCTCGCCATCGGCGCCCCCGGCGCCTACGCCGCCGGTGACACGGACCACGACGACTCCTCGTACAGCAAGGAGGACAGCTCCTCGTACAGCAAGGAGCACGACAAGGAGGACAGCTCCTCGTACAACAAGGAGGAGGACTCCTCGTACGGCAAGGAAGACCACGGCAAGGAAGACCACGGCAAGGAGCACGGCAAGGAAGAGCACGGCAAGGAGGAGCACGACTCCCCGCACGGCGGCGTGCACACCGGCGGCGGCGCGCTCGCCTCGGTGAACGACAGCAGCGACCGCGGCGCGGCCAAGGACCCCAAGTACGACCCCGAGACGTACAAGGACAAGGACACCTGGAACAGCGGCGAGCACGACAAGGACGGCGGCAAGGAGGAGGAGTCCGGCGGCTGGAGCAAGGAGCACGACAAGCCCAGCGGCGGTGTCCACACCGGCGGCGGCGGCCTTGCCACCCCCTCGGCGACCGCGGCCGGACTCGGCGTCCTCGCCCTCGCCGGCACCGGCCTCTACGCCCTGCGCCGCAAGAAGACGGTGGGGGGTGTGGCCTGACCCATGCCTGACGCGATAGCGAAGCCGCGGCCGCCACACATGCCCCCCTGTGGCGGCCCGGCCTGCTTTCCGCAGACCCTGCTCTGCTCGGCCGAGCGCCTCCCGGCCGGGATCGTATGCAGGAACCACTACGCCCCTGTCGGCCCGTCCTCTTCGACCGTACACTGACAAATCGTAGACGTGCGGACGCAGTTGACCGGGGGGAGCCGCCATGTCGGGGGACCAGTACGGCAGATTCGACAACACCGACCACAACACCTTCTACTACGTTCCACCCATGCCGTCGGCCCCGCCGCCGGCGCCTGCGGACGGTGCTCGGGCCGTCGCGGTGGCCGTGCTCAACCTCAGTGGTCTGGGCCTGGGCTACGCGCTGGTGCGCCGCTGGGCCCTGATGGCGCTGTGCTGGATCGCCACCGCCGTCCTGCTGTTCGTGGCACTGCCGGCCGACCCGGACGGTGTCCCGGGATTCGCCCTCGTCCTGTACGTCCTGTTCCTCGTCGCGGTGGCGGCGGACGGTGCGCGCGTGGGCCTGCGCACCCAGTCGGCGGGACTCCGGCGGGCGCCGCTCGCGCTCGGGCTCGGACTGCTCCTGCTCGCCGTGCCGGCCGGGGGTGTCGTGCTGTACGACGACGCACGGGACGAAGCCACCCAGCAGATGCTCCTCGACCGGCTCGACGAGGCCGACCAGCTGGTGCAGGCCGCCGGTGACAAGCCCTTCGGCTCAGCCCGGGCCGACTACCGCAAGGCGCTGGGCGTCTACGCGGACCTCAGGTCCGACCACCCCGGTTCCCGGGCGGCCGAGCGGGTGCCCGCCCGGATGAAGACCTACTACACGACGGTCGGAGCCGCGTACGCGCAGGACGACTACTGCGAGGCGGTCGAGCCGCTGAAGTATCTGCGCACGGTCCCGGAGAGCCTGCCCGGGACGGACCTCGGGGCGCTCAAGACCTGGCCCGACGACCGGCTGGCCACCTCGCTGTACGAGTGCGCGTCGACGGCGCTCACGGCGGGCGAGGCCAACTGGGGTTCGCAGTACGGGGAGCTGCTGACCACCTTCCCCGACTCGGAGCAGGCCACGAGGGTCGAACCCGCCGTGGCCGCCGCCGTCGTCCGCACGGAGAAGGACCTGCACGGGGCCGAACCCTGCTCCGCCGTCCAGCGGCTGCACACGCTCGGCTCCCAGATCGACGGCCTGGAGGCCGGGCAGGCGGACATCGGCGCCGCTCTCGACAAGGACAGCCGCCGGGCCACGGCCGCCGCCGACACCGGCACGTACACCTGCGGCGTGGACCAGTACCGGGACGGCGACTTCGAGTCGGCGCAGACGACCATGACCGAGTACGCCTCCGCCCACAAGACCGCCAAGAACGCCGGCCTGGCGAAGAAGATCGCCATAGCGGCGGAGATCGCCCAGACCGTGCCGGCCGCGGGCAAGAAGCTGCCCACGACCCGTACCGGCGGCAGCATCTCGGTCACCGTGCAGAACGACAGTCCCGACGCGGTCACGGTCCTCTTCACGGGTCCGGTCACCGGCAGCTTCACCCTGAAGGCCTGCGGCAGCTGCAAGGCGTACTCCTTCGGCAGCACCATCAACCCGTCGTTCGAGCCGTGCAACGACAGCGGCAAGAACTATCCGCAGCGCACCATCAGCCTGCCGGTCGGCACCACGTTCTTCCTGCACAAGCCGAACGGCGACAGCTCCGCCACGCCCGCCTCGGACACGGCCAAGCTCGAGTCGGGCTACCTCTACACGGAGTGCGCCTACACGACGCAGAGCCTGGGGACGGGCCTCTGAATTCCGGATGAAAAAGCAGAGGAATTCCGCTCGCTGAAAGGCTGTCAGTCGCGCACCCTCTTACCCGTGGGTCGCATGTGACGGGTGATAAGGTGCGCCGGAATTCTCTCGCGCAGGGCCCCCACACGAAAGCCTTGAGATACTCCATGAACGACATAACGGCGGAAACACCCGTGCATTCCTTTGTCCCGGGCGGTCGACGTCGGCACCGCAAGGCCAAGCAGAGCAGTACCGGCGTCCGGCGGGCGATCGTGCTCGCGCTGGCCCTGCCCGTCACCTCGGCGGCCCTGGCCGGCCCCTCCGCGTTCGCCGCCGAAAAGGGCATCGGCACGACGGCCAAGGACACGGCGGCGGGCCGGACGCTCGGCGCGGACGACCAGCAGATGGTCGCCGATCTGGAGACCCGCGTCCTCGACCAGCGCCTGGGGTCCGAGGTCAGCGGTGTGGTCCTCGACTCCGAGTCCGACTCCACCCTGTGGGACCACAACGGGGCGACCGCGCTGATGCCGGCGTCCAACACCAAGCTCGCCACGGCGACCGCCGCCCTGACCGTGCTCGGCCCGGACCACACGTTCACCACGAAGGTCGTCTACGGCAGCGGCACCCTGACCGTGGTCGGGGGCGGCGACCGTACCCTGACCAGCGCCGACCTCGCCGAACTGGCGAAGACCGCCGTCGCCGGGCTCAAGGCGGCGGGGCTGACGTCGGTGAAGGTCGCCGTGGACGACAGCCTCTTCGGCGAACCGACCCTGGCCAACGGCTGGAACACCGGCTACTACCCCGACTCCGTCGCCCCGGTGCGCGCGCTCGTCGTCGACGGACACGGAGTCCAGGACACCTCGATCGACGCCGGGCAGGTCTTCGCCAGGCAGCTCACGGCGGCCGGGGTCACCGTCGACGGCGCCGTCACCCGCGCCGAGGCGAGCCCGGGCGACGTCCCGGTGGCACAGCACCGGTCGGCAGCGCTGTCGGAGATCGTCCACAAGATGATCAAGGTCAGCGACAACAACATCGCCGAGACCCTGCTGCGGACGACCGCGCTCGGCGCGGGCCGCCCGGCCACCTTCGAGGGCGGCACGGAGGTCGTGCGCCAGGTACTGAGCCTTCGGTACGGCGTTTCCCTCGACAATTTCCAGATCTACGACGGAAGCGGCCTTTCGCGAGCCAATCGCATTCCGGCCGCCACGCTCACGGAAATCCTCGAACTGCTGACGGAATCCCGTTACTCCGAGACCCTGGGCTCCATCCTCGACGGGTTGCCCGTCTCCGGCGAGGCCGGCAGCACGCTCGGTCCGGAATGGGGCCGCTTCGACGACGTGAACTCCAAGTGCGCGGTCGGCAAGGTGCACGCGAAGACCGGCACCCTCACCGGGGCCATCGCCCTGAGCGGTCTGACGCAGGGCAAGGACGGCAAGTGGAAGGTCTTCTCCTTCATCGAGAACAACTCCACGGCCAACCCGAACGACATCAAGGACGCCATGGACGGTCTCGCGGCCACCGTCAACGGCTGCTGGGCATAGCGAACACGCGCACACGAAGAGAGGGCCGGCGCCTCCGGGGGCCGGCCCTTTCGCGTCACCGCCGGGCCACCCGTCGACATGTGACCCACACCATAAGAAAACGCTGCCGTTTCGATGACCTCGGGGACTACTCTGGCGAGCAAGTGAACGAAACAGTTTCGTTCATGAGAGGCGTACGCCCCCACTCGCCCGGAGAACACAGCCATGGCCTCTGTACTCATCCTCCACGACCAGTCCCTTCAACGCGTCGGCCTGCGGATGCTGCTGACCGCCGAACCCGACCTGACCGTCGTGGGCGACACGGCGAGCGGGGCCGAAGCGGTCCGGATGAGCGCCGCGCTCCGTCCGAACGTCGTCCTGCTCGGCGGCCACCGTCCCGAGACGGACGCCATCGAGACCATCCGCCGCATCGCCCACCCGCCGCGCCTCACCGCGATCACCGGCCCCACCGGATCGGGCGGGCAGCCGCCGCGGATCCTGGTGCTGAGCTCCACCGGTCACGAGGGGCACGCCTACGCCGCCCTGCGCGCGGGCGCCGGCGGATTCCTCCTGAAGGACGCCACATCCCATGAACTGACCGCGGCCCTCCGTGTCGTGGCCGCCGGGGACGCCGTCATCACCCCCGAGCTGACCCGCGCGCTCATCGACACCGTCCGCCATGAGCACGCCCCGCGCCCCGGCGGGCGGGCGGTCGGACTCGACGCCCTCACCGAGCGCGAACGCGATGTTCTCGTCGCCGTCGCCTCCGGCTGGTCCAACGCGGAGATCGCCGCACGGTTGTCCATCGCCCCGACCACCGTGAAGTCCCACGTCAGCCATATCCTCGCCAAGCTCGGCGCCCGCGCAAGGGTCCAGGCGGTCGCCTTCGCCTACGAGTACGGCCTGGTGCGCCCGGCGGCCTGACGACGACCGCCCCGCGTCCCCGGAGTTCCTCGGCCCAGCGGCTCGCCCCCGCCAGGCCCTGTCCCGGGACGACGGCCTCCGCCGGGTGAGGCGGCGAAGACGCCGATGGCGCACTGGTCGTCGAACTCCCCGACCGAGGGACTCGCCCCTGGCCGCCGAGAACCTGCACAGCGCCGCGTCCGCGGTCCGGCCCAACCGCCTCCGCCACTCCCCCACTGCCCCGTACCCGACTTTCCGGATACGGGGCCGACGGGCGCCTATCCGCGGTCGCGCTGGTGCACTCGGGCCAGGAGCAGGTTCGGGTCGGTCCGGGTGAAGTACGCCGCGCTCGGGACGTAGGCGGTCCGGCCGCGTACGGCCACCGAGGTGGGGTTGGCCAGCCCGTCCTGCCGGGTGAGGACGACCCGGTGGGTGCCGTCCGGGCGGACCTGGGCGATCTCGCTGCCGCCGATCAGGGCGGCGAGAACCGTGTCGCGGTGCCGGTCCACGAACGCGAAGTCGTCGATCGCGAAAAGGCCCTTCGCCCGGGTCTCGATCGCGCCGGCGCAGCCGCTCTCCCGTACGGGGATGCGCAGCAGCGTTCCGGCGTTGGTGTTGGACACCCACACGGCGTCGCGGTGGACCCGGAGGCCGTTGACTCCGACGCGGGCCGCCGGCGGTGCGTTGCGCGGCTCGAGCGCCGCCCCCGTGGCCCACGCCGTGGGCTTGCCGCCCGAGCGCGGAACGCGCCAGACGGTGCCCAGCACCGAGTCCGCGACGTAGAACACGCCCCGACGCTCGTCGAGGGCGAGGCCGTTGGGGAACCCGTTCGACGGCAGCTGTGCGATCTGCCGGGGCTTGCCGCCGCCGGACGGGATGCGCCAGATGCCGGTCGCGCTGGTGCCGGTGGCGTAGCCGACGTACAGGGTGCCGTCCTGTGCGCGGGCGATGCCGAGGACGACGGCCCTGCCGACGACGGGCGTCTGCGGGTTCGCGACGGCGGGCAGCGTCGCGAGGAGCCGCGTCCGGCCCTTCTGGGTGACGTTGACGACCTGCCGGGCGGTGGAGAACGTCAGGTCGGCGGAGCCGTCGGGTTCGAGCGCGATGTTCTCCGGGGACTGGCCCTTGGCGAGGTCGAAATGGGCGACGACGCGTGGAGCGGAGACGGCCGGTTCGTCTCCGGTCGCGGGAGCCGTGGCGAGCAGGCCGAGGGCGAGGGCGGCGGCGGTGACGCCCGCCGAACGGGGGACTCGGGGCATGGGACCTTCCCTGTGGGGTAGCCGTGAACGCCGCCGTGCGGCGGCCAGACGACCATCGCGCTGGGCGGGCGGCGGCCACCGCAGTCGTGGCCGGGGGATCGCCCGCGTGGCCCAGGGCATGGACCCGCCTGCCGCTCACCCGGGTGACCCGGCGATGCAGCAGACTGTGCGGTGCGGACAGCGGTGCGGACAGCCGTCTTCCGACGGCGGCTCACCCGACAGGCGCCCACTCGGACACTCCCCCAGCCACTCACCCAGAAGGAAGCACAGCGTGATCATCTTCGGCACCAAGGGATACCTCTACCAGCTGGCGATACTGACGCTCCTGTGCGGCCGCTGCGGCAACCCCGCCGCGCACACGCTGCGCAAGCGGGTCACGAAGTTCACCCTGTTCTTCGTGCCGCTGTTCCCGATCTCGGCCAAGTACTGGACGCAGTGCACCTTCTGCGGCGCCGAGCAGAAGCTGACCAAGGAGCAGGCGGAGCAGTTGACGGCGCAGGCCGTGGGCGGCGCAGGCGGCCCGGCGTACGGGCAGCCGCACCAGCAGCCGTACCAGCACTGACGGCCTCCCGGCGGCTCACCGGGTGAGTCCGGCCCGCGCGCAGGCGGTCAGGAGCTCAGGGGTACAGATCTGGCCCTCGGTGTAGAGGCCGTCCTTGACCAGCGTCCGCTCGATGTCGCCGGCCCGCACCGGGCGCGGCTGGAGCAGGACGGCCGGGATGTGTTTCGTGGTGGGGCTGTCGACGGTCGTGGTGGCGCTGTCACGGGGGTCCTCGCCCCGTCCGACGCCGACGGCCATGGCGGCGACCGCGGCGGCTTCCTTCACGAACGGCTTGTACACCGTCATGTACTGCTCGCCCTTGACGACGCGCCGCACGGCGTCGAGGTCGGCGTCCTGCCCGGTGACGGGCGGGAGGTCGGTGACGCCGGCGCTCTTGAGAGCGGCGACGACGCCCGCGGCGATGTTGTCGTTGGCCGCGAGGACTCCGTCGATCCCGTCCGGGCCGAGGGCCGCGATGGCGGCGGACATGTTGGTGTGCGCGTTCTGGGTGCTCCAGTCCGGGGTGTTGTACGACCGGGCGATCCGCACCTCGCCGGTGAGGACGGACAGCGCGCCCTTCCGGTACAGCTCCGCGTTCGGGCTGGTCGGATCGCCGTTCATCATGACGACGTTGCCCCTCCCGGCCTTTTGCCCCGGTTTCAGCCCCAGGGCCTTCAGGAGGGCCTCGCCCTGGAGTCTGCCGACCTGGATGGCGTCGAACCCGACGAAGCCGGTGATCGGGCCCTCGGCGAGGCGGTCGTAGGCGATCACCGGGACACCCGCCCGGTCCGCTTCCTGGATGGAGGAGCGCAGCGCCCGGGTGTCGGCTGCGTCGAGGATCAGGACCCTGGCCCCCTTGGTGATCATGGAGATCATCTGTTGCCGCTGACGGGTGACGTCGTTCTCGGCGTTGGCGTATTCCGTCCGGCAGCCGGGGCAGAGCTTCTTCACCTGCGCCTCGATCAGCGGTCGGTCCGCGTGTTCCCAGCGCGGGACCATGCGGCTCGGCAGCAGCAGGCCGACGGTGAAGCCTTCGCCTGCCGCCTTGTCGTCTCCCCCGCAGGAGGCCACGGGCAGCGTCAGGAGCGCCGCGGCGAACACCGCGACGGCGGCCTTGCGACACGTCCTCACGGCACTCCCTCCGGCACGGTGATCTCGCTCCACACCTGTTTGCCGCCGGCCACCGGGACCGACCCGAAGGCGTCCGACATCGCCTCGACCAGCAGCAGGCCCCGGCCGCCGGTCGACTCCCAGTCGATGATCACCGGTTTGGCGGGTGCGCGCGGCGAGGAGTCGCTCACGCTGACGCGCACCCGGTCCCCGCGCAGCACCAGGTCCAGTCGGACCGGTCCCTGGGTGTGCACCAGGGCGTTGGTGACGAGTTCGGAGACGACCAGCAGCACCGCGTCGGCCGCCTCCTGGACCTTCCAGCGGCGCAGGGTGCGCGCGGTGAACCGGCGGGCGTGCATGACGGCGTCGGGCAGCCGCCACACCATCCAGCCGGCCCGGATCGGCCGGGTCCTCATGCCGTCGTAGCGCAGGAGCAGCAGCGCCACGTCGTCCTCCCGGCGGCCGGCGTCGCCGAGGAGCGCGTCGGCCATCTTCCCCGGGTCGGCGGGGTCGGCCGCGGCGAGCGCGACGCGCGTGCGGCGCATGCCCTCGTCCAGGGGCAGTTCGGCGGCCTCGACCAGACCGTCGGTGACCAGGGCGAGGACCGTGCCGGGGGCCAGTTCGACGGCCGTCATGGGGAAGTCCGCCTCGGCCAGGATGCCGAGCGGGGGTCCGCCCGCCACCTCGACCTCCTCGGTGGAGCCGTCGGGAAGGCGCAGCAGGGGTGCGAGGTGCCCGGCCCGGACGAAGAGGATGTTGCCCTCCTCCAGGTCCAGTTCGGCGTAGCAGCAGGTGGCGAACAGGTCGGTCTCCATGCCGACGAGGAGCCGGTTGGCGTGTGAGACGACCACGTCGGGCGGGTGGCCCTCGATGGCGTAGGCCCGGACGGCCGTACGCATCTGGCCCATGATCGTCGCGGCTCCGGCGCTGTGGCCCTGGACGTCTCCGATGACCAGGGCCACCCGGTCCTCGGAGAGGGCGATGACGTCGTACCAGTCGCCGCCCACCTGCAGTCCGCGTCTCGCGGGCAGATAGCGGGCGACGGCGGTGCCGCCGGGCAGTTCGGGCAGGCGCCGGGGCAGCAGGCTGCGCTGGAGCATCGTCGCGAGTTCCTGCTCGGCGTCGTGCGCGTGGGCGCGCTTGAGTGCCTGGCCGACCAGGGCGGCGGTGGCGGTGAGCAGGGACCGCTCCTCGGGGACGAACTCGTGCGGCCGGTCCCAGCCGACCAGGCACACCCCGGCGACCTGGCCCTTGGCGGGGAGCGGCAGGACGGCCAGTCCGCCGGCTCCGACACCGGCCAGACCGGCTTCGAGGGTGGTGCCGGCGGGCCACAGGTCCATCCGGCCGTCCCGCAGGGCCGCCTGGAGGGTGGGCAGGGCGCGCAGCGGCGCGTCGGGCCATTCCGTGCGCCACTCGGTACGCCACACGTCCGGCCAGGCGCTGGGCTGGGGCGGGTCGAGGACGGTGACCATGACCCGGTCGTCCTGGACCGCGGCGAGGGCCACGTGGTCGGCGGCCAGCGGCTCACGCAGGGCGGCGACCACCACGCGGCCGACGTCGCGGACGGTCGCGGCGTCGTCGAGGGCGGCCGTCAGCCACTGGATCCTGGAGACGTCGTCGTCGCCGCGGCGCAGCACCGGGGTCGCCGTCACCACGCCCATGACCTGTTGCGGCCCGTCGCCCGTGCCCGCCCGGCAGCTCAGGCTCAGCCAGCGCATCTCGCCGGTGGGGCCGCGGACCCGGAACTCCAGGTCCCGTCGGCCGAAGGCGTCGGTGGTCGGCTCCAGGACCGACATCAGGGCGTGCATGTCCTCCGGGAGGGCGTGCGCGAGCAGGGTGTCGACCTTGCCGTCGAAGTCGTCCGGTGTGATGCCGACCAGTTCGAGCAGGGTGTCGTCGGCCTCGATCAGGCCGGTGTCCGGGGAGAGGACGAAGGAGCCGACGCGCAGGCTCCGCAGGGCGGGGCCCAGCAGCGGTGTCGGTATCGGCGGGTCCGCGCCCGGCCGCAGCAGCGCGGCGACCGCGTCGGCGTACCGCTCCAGGAAGCGGCGCTGCTCGGCCTCGAAGCCGTCCGCCGAGTCCCCCAGGACGAGGAGGCAGCCCAGCCGGGCGCCCTGGATGCCGAGGGGCAGCGCGCCGAGCGGGGTGTCGGCGGTCAGCCACAGGGGGTGGTCGGTGCGGAAGGCACGCGCCGCGGGCGAGTCACCGGACAGGGGCAGGCGCTCCGGCGGTGCCGGTCCGGAAGTGACGCTTCCGGACGTGTCCACCAACCGAAGCTCGCGTCTGCCGGCCCCGGGCGCGTAGACCGCCGCCAGTGTCGCTCCGGCGAAGGTCAGAGCCCGGTCGAGGCATGTCCGCAACGTACCTCCCATCCTGCCGCAGGTGCCGACAGGTTGAGATCAGGGCACCCACCCACCAGAATCGCATATAAGGATCAACCGAACATATCCACCGCTACCCACCACCCTATTGTCGTCGACGGCAGGTATCACTCATGAAGGCCCGCATCAGGGACACGGCCGCCGCGGTGACCGCGGTCTCCACCGCGGTCGTCCTGGCGGCCTGTGGTGCGAGCACCGACCACGCACCCGGCCGGGCGGACGGGCCGCGCATCGGACTGCTGCTGCCGGACGTCACCACGGACCGCTGGGAGACCCAGGACCGGCCCCTGCTGGAGAAGCGGATCGGCGAACTGTGCCCCGACTGCGCGGTCGAGCACGCCAACGCCAAGGGCGATGTGGCCCTCCAGCAAGGGCAGATGGACTCGATGATCACGAAGGGGGTCGATGCCATCGTGCTCGTGCCCGTGGACTCCCGGTCGCTCGGCCCCGCGGTCACGAAGGCCCACAAGGCGGACATCCCCGTCATCGCCTACGACCGACTCGCCGAGGGCCCCATCTCGGGTTACGTCTCCTTCGACGGCGTCGAGGTCGGCAGGCTCCAGGGCCGGGCGCTGCTGAAGGCGATGGGCGACAAGGTGCCCGGCGCCCAGATCGTCATGATGAACGGCGATCCCAGCGACCCGAACACGAAGTCGTTCGAGCAGGGCGCCCGGTCCGTGCTCGCCGGGAAGGTGAAGATCGGCAAGGCCTACGACACCCTCCAGTGGCGTACGGAGACCGCGCACATGAACATGTCCGGAGCCATCGCGGCCCTCGGCGTCGGGTCCATCGACGGGGTCTACGCGGCCAACGACGGTCTCGCCGCCGGGAGCATCTCCGCCCTCAAGGCGAACAAGGTCGACCCGCTGCCCCCGGTCACCGGGCAGGACGCCGAGCTCTCGGCCCTGCGGCGCATCGTCGGCGGAGACCAGTACATGACCGTCTTCAAGCCGTTCGGGCCCGAGGCCGCCGCCGGCGGCGCCATGGCCGTCGCCGCGGCCCGCGGGGAGAGCCTCGAGCAGGTGGCCACGGCCGAGGTGCCGACGCGCGGCGGGGAAGCGGTCGCCGCCGTGCTGCTCACCCCGGTGTCGGTGACCGCCGGCAACATCGAGGACACGGTGGTGAAGGACGGCCTGCACACCGTCCGGCAGATCTGCACTCCCGAGCTCCGGGCCGCCTGCGAGCGCGCCGGACTGACCTGACCCCCATCGAGCGGCCACCGTGCCGACAGGACACACATCCACCTGACGCTGCCGGACCTGACCCCGCTGGACCTGACGCCCTCGGGAAGGAGATGGTTTCCGTGCCGGAGAGCCGCTCCGGACGGGCCGCCGCCCTCCTCGGGGACGACGGGCCCGTCACGGGCGCCACGCAGGACCCGCCCCGACGGCCGGCCGCGCGGGAGGCGAGGTGGTGACCCGCATGCGGGCCGTCGCCCGTGCCGTGCGGAGCGGGCCGGCGGTCGTCCGGCGCAAGCTGAGCGCCGGTGAGCTGGGCTCGCTGCCCGTCGTCCTCGTCCTCGCCGTCGTCTGGATCACCTTCCAGTCCCTCAACGAGAACTTCCTCTCGCCCCGGAACCTGTCCAACCTCAGCGTGGACATCGTGGGCACCGGGATGATCGCGGTCGGCATCGTCTTCGTGCTGCTGCTCGGTGAACTCGATCTCTCCGTCGGCTCGATCAGCGGGCTCGCGGCGGCCGTCTTCGCCGTTCTGAACGTGAACAACGGGGTGCCGGAGTGGCTCGCGCTCATCATCGCGGTGCTGGCGGGGACCGTGGCGGGCACCATCCAGGGCTACTCCATCGCCAGGACCCGGGTACCGGCCTTCGTGATCACCCTTGCCGGGCTGCTCACCTGGAACGGCCTGATGCTGTCCGTCCTCGGGGACAACGGCACCGTCAACCTCGACGAGAACGGGCTGGTCGCCAAGCTGACCAGCTACTACTTCACCAACGACGCCGTCGCCTACGGTCTGGTGGCGGTCGCCGCGGCAGCGGTCTTCCTCGTCTCCGACCGCGACCGGCGCCGCCGCAGAGCCATCGGCATGCCGCACCGGTCGCTGCGCGGCATCGCGGTACGCACCGGAGCGCTCGCCGTGGTCGCGTTCGGCGTCGCCTACCTGCTCAACCGGTTCCAGGGGCTGCCGCTCGCCCTGCTGATCTTCCTCGTGGTGGTGGCCGGTCTCGACATCCTGCTCCGCCGCACGCGCTACGGACGGCAGGTCTACGCGCTCGGCGGCAGCATCGAGGCGGCCCGCCGCGCCAGCCTCAGCGTGACGTGGGTGCAGACCGCGGTGCTCGCGGCCTCGGGCACGATGGCCGCCGTCGGCGGCCTGTTCCTGGCCTCGCGCATCACCTCGGTGAGCCAGACCTCGGGGTCGGGCGTGCTGCTCATCAACGCCATCGCGGCGGCCGTCATCGGCGGCACCAGCCTGTTCGGCGGTCGCGGCACGACCTGGTCGGCGGTGCTCGGCATGCTGGTCATCCAGTCGATCGCGTCGGGCATGGCGATCACGGACACTCCCCCGGCCGTGCAGTTCGTCATCACGGGCGGGGTGCTCTTCGCCGCGGTGGTCATCGACTCGTTGTCACGGCACTCCCAGGCGGCACGCAGACGGGATTGAGAACACGTGCGTGGAACGGTCCCGCCGACCGTTCCACGCACAGAGGTCACGGGGTCTGTTCGTCGTCGGTGAACGCCGTGATCAGGCTGTGGGGTGCGCCGTCGCCGAACATGAGCTCGTGGAGCCGGGTGCCGTCGGCGGCGGCTCCGGCGGCGCGGGGGAACATGGCCCGCTCGTACTCGGTGAGCGCCGCCTCGACGTCGTCGGGGTGCGCGGCGAGGGCCTTGCCGAGTTCGGAGCCGTCGTACATGGCCAGGTTGGCGCCTTCGCCGTTCGGGACCGAGAGGTGGGCGGCGTCGCCGAGCAGGGTCACCCCCGGCACCCGGTCCCACCGGTGCCCGATCGGCAGAGCGTGCAGAGGGCGCAGGACCGGCGCGGTGTCGGCGTCGGTGATCAGCGCGGTGAGCTCGGGCGCCCAGCCGTCGAACTCCCGTGCGATCCGATCTCGGGCCTCCGCCTCGTCGGTGAAATCGACGGCGGCGAACCAGTCCCGCGTCCCGGTGAGCATCACGTAGGTGTGCAGGGTGCCGCCCTTCTCCCGGTGCGCCACGACTCCCCTGCCCGGGGCGAGCGCGAGCAGAGACCCACCGCCGACCGCCTTCGCACTGGCCGGGTGCCGGGTGCCGCCGTCGAGCAGATAGGTCTCGACGACCGACATGCCGGTGTACTCGGGTGGGGTGGCGGAGAGCAGCGGCCTGACCCGTGACCACGCGCCGTCCGCGCCGACGAGCAGGCTCGTGGTGACGGTGGTGCCGTCGGCGAAGGTCACCTCGTGGCGGCCGTCGCCGAGGGCACGGGTGCCGCTGACCTTGTGGCCCCACCGGACGGTGCCGGCCGGGAGCGAGTCGAGCAGGATCTGCCGCAGCTCGCCGCGCTGCACCTCGGGGCGTCCACCCGTGCCGTCGTCGGGTTCGTCGAACAGGACGGCCCCGTCCCGGTCGAGGATCCGCAACGCCTGGCGGCCCTCCAGTACGAGGCTGCGGAACTCGTCCATCAGGCCGGCCGCCCGGAGTGCCGGTTGGCCGGTGTCCTCGTGGATGTCGAGCATGCCGCCCTGGGCGCGGGCCGTCGGTGAGGCATCCGCCTCGTAGACCGTGGCCGGTATGCCGTGGACGTGGAGGACACGGGCGAGAGTCAGTCCGCCGAGCCCTGCGCCGATGATCGTGACGTCAGTGGTCATGGTGCTTCCTTGCGTGTGGCACGTCTGCCGGATGGGCACCCGGCAGGATCCCTCGAAAGGTCCCAGGCCGGGCCGACAGGCCGCCGACACCGGACCGACAGCCCCGACAAGCGACCGACACCGCGGCCCCACGGCTCGATCTCCCCCGGGTCGCCCGACAGGGTCCGGGCAGGCCCGGCCGAGTGCGCGGCTGCCGCGATGAATTCCTGTCTCGTGCCGGGCGATGAGTTCCCTGTCTGGTGCCGGGCGATGAGTTCCGTGTCTGGTGCCGGGTTGCGTCCTACGACGTCCTGCGCCGGTCACCCGAACAGAAGGGGTCGGGTGCCGGTCTCGGCGGCGGGGATCACCGCCGCCGCCGAGGCCCGACCACGGCGGCTCCCCTCGCCCTGGCCGGGCCACAACCGGGCCGTGCTGTCGACGGGCCGCGGCGCCGCGGTGCCGGCCGTAATCCGGTGCTGACCGTCCGGGACGGCAAGGCCGACTGCGTCCCGACGGAGTGGGAGCCCGACCTTTCCCTGGACGTGCGCGACCTGGGCTCGGTCTACCTCGGCGGCACGGCCCCGAGCACGCTCGTGCGTGCCGGACACACATCCGGGCCCCGCGCCCGGGCGCGGCAGCCGTCGCCGACGCCCTCATCCGCGCCGAAGGCCCCCCGCCCTGTCTGCACTGGTTCTGATGCACTGGTTCTGACCGTGCGCCGACCGAACCTGATCGCGTCCCGCCGAAGCGTGAGTGAGCCATGTCTTAGGTGAAAGTTGCACCACTTTTGAACGCAGTGCCGTCGACGCGTCGTAGTGAGGGGTACCCGGCGCGTCACGCGCGAGGCGCTCCAGAGGCGATAGGTCGATCGTGCCGAAGAACTCACCCGCGGTCGAGGGACGAAGAAAGCCCCTCACCCGCAACTGGCCCCTGGCCAGACGGCTTCGGGCCGTGCTGCTGATCCCCGTGCTCGTCGCCCTCGTGCTCGGGGGCGTGCGGGTGCAACGCTCGGTCGACACCTGGCAGGACGCCGACGACGCGGTCCGCGTGGCGGAGCTGATCCGAGCGGCGAACAAATACGCGAGCGACGCGATCAACGAGCGCGATCTGTCGGTCATCCCCCTGCTGACGGGCGACGAGGCATCCGCCACGGTCGTACAGGCCCGGCAGATCACGGACGCGGACGCGCGGGTGTTCGACGCGGCGGTCGCCCGGATGCCGAAGACCGGCGGCCTCGTCCGGCGCGTACAACTGGTCCGCGCCGGTGAGGCGCAGCTCGCCGGCGTGCGGGCCGACGCGTTCACCTCCCGGATGTCCGGAGTGCAGACGGAGGAGAGTTACCACACCGTCCAGCACCCCTTGATGGAGATCTCGAACGAACTGGGCTTCGGCAGCAGCAGCCAGGCGAGCATCGGCCGGACGCTCTACGCCGTGTCCCTGACCCAGGCGGCCGAGTCCCTGATCCGGTCCATCGGCACGCATCTGCTGGTGGAGGACCGCGACCGGCTCGCCCCGGGCGAACTGGCGTCCCAGCTCGCCTCGTTCCGCTCGTACGCCTACCTCGAACAGGTGGGGCTCCAGGAGTACGCCGGCGCCGGCACCGCCGAGGACGTGACGCGGCTCCAGCAGGCGCTGACCGCCGCCGAGGAGCGGGGCAGGCAGCAGACCGCGACGGCGGCCGCACAGGCCGCGACGGCGGGGCGGACGTTCGTCACCCCGCCCGGCATCGACGAGATGATCGCCGAGATCGCGGACGGGAAGCCGGCCGAGGAGCTGGCCGCGCGGGGCATCACGCCCGAGTCGTTCTTCGCCGCGTCCACGCTGGGCTTCGACGCCTACCGGGGCATCCAGGTGAACCTCACCGACGACGCGCTCACGAGCGCCAACGACATCGCCGACGACGCGCGCCGGGACGCCGTCACCAACGCGGCGCTCGTGCTCGCCTCGGTGCTCGTTGCCTTCCTGCTGGCTTCCTGGGTGGCCCGCACGATGAGCACCGGGATGCGCCGTCTCAGCGCCTGCGCCATCGAGATCGCCGGCCAACGGCTGCCGGCTCTGGTCGACCAGATGTCCCGGCCCGACGCCGGCGAAGTGGACACCCGGGTCGTCCCGATCCCGATCCACACCACCGACGAGATCGGCGAGGTGGCCCGGGCCTTCGACCTCGTCCATCGCGAGGCGGTCCGGCTCGCCGCCGAGCAGGCCCTGCTGCGGGGCAACATCAACGCGATCTTCACCAACCTCTCGCACCGCGGCCAGTCCCTGATCGAACGCCAACTGACCCTCATCACCAGCCTGGAGGACAACGAGACCGACCCTGAGCAGCTGGCGAACCTCTTCCGACTGGACCATCTCGCCACCCGGGTCCGCCGCAACGGCGAGAACCTCCTGGTGCTCGGCGGGGAACGGCCCGCCGAGCAGTGGGACCGGCCGCTGCCGCTGGTCGACGTGGTCCGCGCGGCCTGCTCGGAGGTGGAGCAGTACGAGCGCATCCGGCTCTCCGGGCTGCCGGAGTCCCAGATCGACGGCCGGGCCGTGCCCGACCTGGTGCATCTCCTCGCCGAACTGCTGGAGAACGCCACGGTGTTCTCCTCCCCGCACTCGGAGGTGCGGGTGACCGCCGTGCGGCTCCCCGACGGCCGGATCACGGTCGAGATCCACGACGAGGGCATCGGGCTGGAGGCGGAGGACTTCGCGGTGATCAACCGCAAGTTGGCCGACCCGCCGACCGTCGACGTCGACATCTCCCAGCACATGGGGCTGTTCGTGGTCGGCAGGCTCGCCGAACGGCACGGCATCCGCGTCCAGTTGCGCCCCTCTGGCGAGAAGTCCGGCACGACGTCCCTCGTCATGCTGCCCGACACGGTCACCCAGCCCCTGCCTGGTGCCCTGCCCGACTCCGACACCCTGGCGCTGGCCCTGCTCAAGACCGTCCCGGAGCCCGAGTACGCGGGCGCCGCGCTCTCTCCCGGCGGCCAGGACTCCGGTGACGCGTTCACGGACTACGAGTCATGGCAGGACGAGCCGGCCGGGGCGCCGCCCGTCGAGGAGCCGCCGGCGGCCGACGCCCGCCCGCGGCGACTCTCCCGGCGCGCGCCCCGGAGCAACCGCCGCTCGCGCGCCGACTGAAGCCACCCCCGGAGCCGGGTGGCGTGCGGCTGCGGGACACGCCGCCGGATGGCCCATCTCACCGGTTCCGGGCTATTGGGTCATAGCGTGCACAATATGAAAAAATGCCATATCGCGTACCTGGCGTGCACGGCGGCGCTGATCGGGACGGGGCTCGGCGCCGCTCCACCGGTCGCCGACCACACGGTCCATGTGGTCCACCCGGGGGAATCGATCCAGCAGGCGGTGGACGCCGCCCAGCCCGGCGACACCGTTCTGCTGACGTACGGCACCTATCACGAGAGCGTCGACGTGAGGACGCCCGGGCTCACCCTGCGCGGCGTGGGCCGCGGCACGGTGCTCCAGCCGGCCGCGGGCACGAGCACCGGCAGCACCGCCCCGAGCACCGGATCGGGCTCCGCTAAGGACTCGAAGGACTCGAAGGGAACGGAGGCCGCGAGCAGCTGTGCCGCGAGCGGCAACGGCATCTGCGTCGTGGGCACGAAGGACCACAACGTCGACGACGTCACCATCGCCGCCCTGACGGTGACCGGCTTCGCCAAGACCGGCGTCTACGCCACGGAGGCCGACGGGCTGACCGTGCGGCGCGTCACCGCGGAGAAGAACGGCGTGTGGGGCATCGCCACGGAGCACTCGGTGCACGGCCTGTTCCGCGGCAACACCGCCCGCGCCAACGGCGACGCGGGCCTGTTCCTCGCCAACACGGTCAAGGAGGAACTGGGCGCCACGGACACCGAGGGAACCGTGGTCGAGCACAACCGGCTGGAGGGCAACCGGATCGGCGTCACCGTCCGCCGGCTGCGCAACCTGACCCTCGCGGACAACTACCTCACGGGCAACTGCGCGGGGGTGTTCGTCGTCGGCGACGAGAACAAGCCGAAGGCCGGCTTCGTGACGGTGCGCGAGAACCGCATCGAGCGCAACAACAAGTCCTGCCCGAAGACCGCACGGCTCGACGCCCTCCAGGGCACCGGCATCGTGCTGACCGGCGCCGAGGACAGCCTGGTCACCCGGAACGTGATCAGGGACAACGTCGGCAAGTCCCCGCTGTCCGGCGGCATCGTCCTGTTCAAGAGTTTCGTGGGCACGACCAGCGACCGGAACCGGATCAGCGACAACCTGCTGCGGGGCAACTCCCCGGACCTCGTCAACACGGACACCGGCAAGGGCAACACCTTCGAAGGCAACTCCTGCCGCTCGTCGAAGCCCGCGGGCCTGTGCTGAACCCCACGACCTCCGCGACCTCCACCCACTCCACGACCTCCAAGCAGGAAGGAAGGCGGCACATGACGACCGCTCAGTCTGCCCCTCCGCCGTCGATGCGGCTGCGGGAACTCGCGTTCGGGGCGGCATGTGCCGCCGCCCTCCGCGCGGCCGCCCGGCTGGGCGTCGCCGACGCCCTCGGCGACAGCCCCATGGCCGTGGAGGACCTCGCGGCCGCGGTGAAGACCGAACCCCGCCCGCTGCGACGGCTCCTGCGGGCCCTGTCCTGCTACGGCGTCTTCGCCGAGGGGCCGAACGGGACCTTCGCGCACACCGACGTCTCCCGGCTGCTGCGCGAGGACGACCCCAACAGCCTGCGCGCCATCTCGCTGTGGTGCACCGAGCCGTGGACCTGGGACGCCTGGCCGATGCTGGACGAGGCGGTGCGCACCGGCCGCAACGTGGTGGAGGACCTCTACGGCAAGGAGTTCTTCCCCTACCTCAACGAGGACGCCCCGGAGTCGGCCGACGTCTTCAACCGCGCCATGACCACCTCCAGCGTGCAGTCGGCGCGGGACGTCGCGAAGTTCCTCGACCTCACGGGGAGCTCGTCGGTCGCCGACATCGGCGGCGGCCAGGGGCACGTGGTGGCGAGCCTGCTGGACAAGTACCCCTCGATGCACGGAGCGCTGCTCGACCTCCCCCGGGTGGTGGAGAACGCGGTGCCGCGCCTGCTCGCGGGCGGCGACCTCGCGGACCGTGCGCGCGTGGTGCCCGGCGACGTCCGTACGGCCGTCCCGGTGAAGGCCGACGTCTACGTCATCAAGAACATCCTGGAGTGGGACGACGAGAGCACGGCCCGTACGCTGCGCAACGTCCGGGAGGCGGGCGGCCCCGGGACACGGGTCGTGGTCATCGAGAACCTCGTGGACGACTCGCCCTCGATGCGGTTCAGCACCGCGATGGACCTGCTGCTGCTCCTCAACGTCGGCGGGGCGAAGCACACCACCCAGAGCATGGTGGACCGGCTGACCGGGGCGGGCCTCGTCATCGACGACATCAGCCCGGTCAACCCCTACCTGCACGCGTTCGACTGCCACGTCCCCGGCTGATCCGACCGCGTCCCCGTTCCGAAGAGACACACACAGACCACCGGTCGCGGGGGCCGCCGCGTGTCCGGGCCGGCGGCCGGGGGGGGT